>NZ_JBHFNQ010000051.1:0-10429 GCF_041929345.1 Floridaenema aerugineum BLCC-F46 | reverse complement strand
GGCGAGAGCGGAATTGCACCGCTACGGTTACTAAGTTGTTAATGGTTTGTTTCAGTCGTTACGATTGACTGAGAGCCACTACCCTGCTTACACTTCAGGTCATTAACCTTCCATTTTGGCCGGAACGAATCGCACTCCTATTGACATTTTAACTAGGAAAAAGTTTTTCTTTACCTATTTGCCCGATTAAGGTATGCTAGAGGACTGTCTAGCGTAGCTAACCTAAGAAAAATTTTTTGCCAAATTCAACGATAAAAATACTTGTTACCTCGATTCTCCGCCGAGTGAGGAGGTTTTTACCAGATGCTAGCCAAAAGTTTGATTTTCTCGTTTTTATCTGCAAAACAGAAGCAGTTATTTCGGCAGCCAGGAAAAAATTTTTGGTTGTCGCTGTTGTTCTGGATGCTTTTAGTTGCGCCTGCCCAAGCTGCATTAGAATTGCGAGTGGCGATCGAAGAGAATACCAAGCAAGTGAAAATCGGTAGTTCTACGAAAGCGATCGTCCGTGATGCCACTGGTCAACCAGTAGGAGAAATTGCCCCACTCAACGCTTTTGTAGCCGAAACAGAAGGCGGTAGAGTGAAAATGAACCGTTGGCAATCCAATGCTTTGTGGGTAGAACCGACTAACAAAGGTTTTGTGTGGATTGGCGATAAGTGGTACCGAGGACGCACCCTAGTTGTACCGACAAACAACGGTTTAACAGCAATTAACTATGTAGACCTGGAAAGATACCTCTACAGCGTTCTCGGAGGAGAAGTTTACACAAATTGGCCTCAAGAAGCATTAAAAGCCCAAGCTGTAGCTGCCCGTACTTATGCGCTTTACCAACGACAAACTAGAGGAAATCGGCTGTTTGATGTTGGGGATACGATCGCTTGGCAAGTTTATCGAGGTGTAGAAACGGAATCACCCAGCTTTTACAACGCCGTAGATGCTACTGCTGGACAAGTACTCACCTACACAGGCAAACTAATTCTAGCGGCTTATCATGCTGCTTCTGGAGGACACACAGAAAACGTCGAAAATGTTTGGGGCCCACAAGCTTTACCTTACCTGCGTGCTGTTCCAGACTTCGATCAAGGAACTCCCGGTTATCAGTGGACAAGATCTTTTACTCAACCAGAACTCAGTAACCGCATTAGCGGTGTCGGACAAGTTCAATCTTTGACACCAGAACGAATCTCTCCCTTTGGGCGGGTACTGACGCTGAAAGTCGTTGGTGACAAAGGTTCGCGGATTATGAGTGGCGCAGAATTGCAGCGAATCTTTGGTTTAAGAAGTACCTGGTTCACCGTCACCCCAGAAGGCAATAATAAATCTCTACCACTCTCTTTCCGTTTTGATGGTCGTGGTTTTGGTCATGGTATCGGCTTGAGTCAGTGGGGGGCTTACGGAATGGCTCGCCAAGGCGCAAATTACCAACAAATCCTCCAGCATTATTATCGGGGAGCGAGTTTAGCCAGAATTAGGGTGAGATGAGCTCTTGAGCAGGGGGGCTCCAGGGGCAGAGGGGCTCCAGGGGCAGAGGAGCAGGGGGGGCTCCAGGAGCAGAGGGGCTCCAGGGGCAGAGGGGCAGGGGAGAATTTAAAACTCAAAACTCTCCAACTCTTCCTAACTCAAAATTCAAAACTCAAAACTCAAAACTTCCCCAGTCCCCTGTCAAGAACCGGATTCTAATCTACGTTGCCACTCAGCGTCGATTTTATCTTTTTGGGCGATTTCTTGTTCGATTAGGTCGGTTTCTGTGGTGTAAGCTAAGTCTTCTTTGTTAATGATGTTTTGGGCGGCAAATTGACGGGCATAGCTAATTTTTTTCTTTAATTCGGCACTAGCTAGGTTTAAAATACTAGTTCTTTGTTCGCGTTTTTGGTTACGCTTCGCAATTTTAGTGTTGCGCCATTGCAGCCAAAAATAACGGACTAAAGGTAATGTCAGAAAAGCTATTCCGTAAATTAGTAGGACCAAATAAATTGATTGAACAAAGGCGACTAATCCACCAATTTGGGCGGCGATAATACCATCAGCTAGGAGATTTCCTAAAACTAATGCGCCAACTAAATTAACTGCTCCTAATCCACAGGCTAACAGAATTTGTCCAGAACTAGCGGCACTAAATCGCCAAGGCATTTCACGTAAATATGGTGCTACTGGTTGGATTTCTTGTTGGGTAGCTGTTACTTGTAATTCGGGAAAGTGATAAACTAATTGCCCTTCAGGACTAACTTCTGGACGACCATTATATTTGGTTAGTACTGGCAGCATATAGTCTTCATATTCGCGGGAGTAGCCTTCTCCTAATTCATCTAAATAGGGTGCAATTTGTTCGGCTACTACTGCGCCTTGGTTGTTGCGAATTACTGTGGCTATTTCTTGCCAACGTCGTTCTGCTAAGTTGGCGTTGGGGTTTCCGTCACCAAATAAGAATGAGAAGATGGCTTCTAAAAAGTTTAGTTGGGGTTTTTCCCGGCGATGATATTGGTATTGGGGGCTGTCGTAGTTGGGATAAAATACCCAAAACCACCAATCACTAAACCAAAATGTCGGGGCAAAAACTGTACCGCCATTAAAGTCGCCGCCAAAGTCGCCGCCGGAACTGTCGCTGTCTCGGCTGGAGTTGAGGGCGATTAAAATTATGGCGATCGCAATGAATATTAACGCGATCGAAGCGATTAAAATTAAGCCAAAGCTAACCCGAATTAAATAAAACAGCACTTGCCAAACTTTTTGCCACCATTCTTGTAGCTGCAACCGGAAAAATTTGTTGCGTAGCACTGCTTTAAAATTTCGCGGAAACTGATAAGCTATTTCTCCTGATTCAGCTACCTGTAAATGTCCACCTGCATCAGAAGCTAATACTAATAATGCTTGCTCAGATTGGTTGATATTTAACCCAGTTCGTGCTGCGATGTCGCCTACGGTGACACGGTAGTTCAACTGTTCTACAGCCTGCATGATGGTGGGATTTGGAGCCATGCTCTTCCCTCAGATATTTGTCTTGCTATTTCTAGTTTGACACTCTCCCCTTAAGCTGACGCTCTCCAGGGGAGATTCTTCCTTCACAGAGCGATGCCTCACAAAAGCAGTGCCTTTGCTTGGTCTGACTCGTTCTCCAGAAGCTACCGAGGTATGCCCTACCTCTAACATTCGTAAACCTTCATCTCTTATATTGCAAGCGGCGTTAACGTCCCTGTCGTGCAGGGTTCCACATTTGGGACATTGCCAACTTCTGATATCCAAAGGCAATTCGCCAATTTGATGCAAGCAGTGATTACAAGTTTTAGAACTAGGGAAAAATCGATCTACTTCACCTTCATTACAATGGTAAGAATTCGCTACGCTCAACCTGAGTTAGTTGGTCACAATTCATCTCCCGTTACAACGCAGTTTAACGGGAGATGAATTGCTCCATGGGGATAAATTTTTAGATTTCTTAAATGGGGGCGGTAAGCTGAAACCGCCTATTTTAAGGTGATTCGGCGTTTTACTCTCAGAGGAATTGCTGTGCTTTACCTGATTGATTGAGAAATTGTTGTCTATTTATCTTGCAATTACCGTCCTCAATAAGCGACTATAGCTTACATCACTTTCAGTTTAGCTAACTATGCCAAGACTGCTATGGTTTCAACTGTCCAAGGGACAAGACTTTTTGTATATTCTGTAACAGGCAAAACAGATGAACAGAACAAATGGGCAGATTTACTCAAAAGGCTCTGGTCTTTTAAGAAGATTTGGATACAATATAAATAGCAGGTAGTGAAAACCCTACCAAAAAACTGCACCTGTGCAGGGTGTATTTGTATGGCTTTTATTAAGCTATGGGCAATCACCAACTTAAATGAAATGGAATAGCTGGGCTAATGGGAGTTGACCAAATTTAGGTATTGTGAGGTAAATGCGAATCAATTAAATTGCCAAATAGGTAACAAAACCTAAAATTTTTCCCATTAGACTTAAGCATGAGTTTATAACGAAACAATTAAGTTATGAGCGTAGGGATGGAGTCTGTGCAGAGATTTCAGTCTGTCCACCTGAAAACGAGGGGGTTTTCAAAGTGATTGCTATATCTAAGCGTCCAGTTGGGCGCAGCTGGGCTACGATTAGCTTTGCTTCGACTCTTTACCTTTGTCCAATTCTAGATTTGCTGGTGTCTGAGATCCCTGACTCCTGGCAAGCGGAATTGCGACTGGGTTTACAAGAGGCTTTGGTGAATGCAGCTAAGCATGGAAACAATCTAGATCCTAGTAAAACAGTTGTTGTGAAATTTGCCGCGATCGCAGATCACTACTGGTGGGTGATCTCAGACCAAGGTTCTGGGTTTAAACCTAATCCTTGTTGTTGTCGCCCTAGCGATGCCAATGAGTATCTGCCGTCGGAAGATTCGGAATGTGGTAGAGGGTTGTATATTCTCTACAAAGTTTTCGATCAAGTGCATTGGAACCCGGAAGCAAGAGAGTTAAGTTTGTGTAAATATGTCAAGAGCCGCTCCAAGTTACCTTTAGTGCGATAGATAGCAGAAGGCTCCCAGGCAGAAAGGAACAGAGCTTTTATCATCAGCTTTTTACCTTTTTTCCACCTGCGCTAGGGATTTAATTCTAGCTCACCAATTATCGATTTTTGGTCAGCTAATAAATCTTAATGTTCCTAGTTCTCAGGTTTAGTGGCTGAACGAGCAGCCACTTCTAGAGGTTGGGATATTAGTGGGGATGATTGTGACCGTGAGAAGGACAGGGAGGCGCAGAGATCGATCGATCTAACCAGCCGGAAGCTTGATTAAAGCGCGGTAATGCTTCTTCTGGCTGATTTTTGAGGAGAAACAACAGTGCGGCTGCAGCTTGTTCACCTGCACGCGCCTGACGATTCGATTTGAGGCGATGCCAATCATTAGGTGTAATGGTAAGGCGTTCCATTAAAGCTTGAGCCAGTTCTAAGGTGGTAAATTCGTTCAAGGTGTCGGTTTTAAGTAGCTGGGTAGGTTCAGACATAATGAAATCAGATCAGTATTTGTCTTTATTATGAAGCCATCAGAAGAACCATCTGCATCTAGCGATACTCCGGGATCGGGAAATAGTGAGCAAGAGTTTGTGCAAGCTTTGGCGGAGGTAGAGCGATCGCTAATGGCACTAAAAGAACGTTTAGCACAGGTACAGCGCGATCGCCAACGACAAGCTGAATTAAAGCATCGCTATGAGGAAGTGCGTCAAGACCGCAGTATGGCGCGATCCCAGCAAATGAAAACCCAGTTAAAGCAAATTCAACAGGAATTAGAAACTTTGGAAGTTAACTTGGAAAGTAGTTTGTTTTCTTGGAGTAGCTTGAAAGAACCTTTTTGGATGGCGGTGCGATTTGCGGGGATCGGGATTATTATCGGTTGGTTGTTGAAGTCTTGTGCAAGTTAAAGACTTGTATTTTCCCCATTGTGCATTGCTTGGGTAGTCTGCTATGCACAAATCATTGCACAGAACCTATGCGATCCCCAATCACCATTGATTAAGTATAAGTTAAAGTGGGGATCAGTTATGTATCAATGATCCCCGACTCTGCAACTGCACAATGCAACAAAAATTCTGGAAAGTAATTTTTACCGCCTTGGTATTCTCCTTTAACTTGGTTTCCCCGGTTCGCACTCAAGATTTACCTGCGCCAGAGGGGGAGACGGGACGCATTGAAAAGCAAGCTGTCCGCGCTAAACGACAAATGGTAGTTAGTGGTAATGTGTTGGCTTCTGAGGCGGGGATCGCTATTTTGCGGCGGGGGGGTAATGCGGTGGATGCGGCGATCGCAGTCCAAATGGTGTTAACTTTGGTGGAACCGCAGTCTTCGGGAATAGGCGGTGGGGGGTTTTTACTGTTGTACAAAGGCACAACCGGGAAATTACTGAGTTATGATGGTCGGGAAACCGCACCTGGGAAAGCGAGAAGCGATCGCTTTTTAAACGCTACGGGTAAACCCTTAGATTTTTTCCAGGCGGTAGTAGGGGGAAAGTCCGTAGGTGTACCAGGGGTAGTACGGATGTTGAAAATGGTACACCGGGAGGAGGGGAAACTTCCTTGGCGGGAGTTGTTTCAACCTGCGATCGAGTTGGCGGAAAATGGTTTTCCGATTTCTCCGAGACTGTATCAACTGCTGAGTAGGGAAAGGTATTTACAACGTTTTCCTAATAGTAGAAGTTATTTTTATTTAGCAAATGGTCAACCGAAACCTATTGGTAGTAAACTGGTAAATAAACCTTTGGCGGGGGTTTTAAAAGCGATCGCTAATCAAGGCGCAGATGCTTTTTATCAGGGTGAAATTGCTAAAGATATTGTTAATACTGTTAATCGATCGCCTGTGAATCCGGGAGATTTAACACTAGATGATTTAGCTAATTATCAGGCGAAAAAACGCGATCCGGTTTGTGGTTTCTATCGAGTTTACCAAGTTTGTAGCATGGGTTCGCCGAGTTCTGGCGGAATTACTATTTTGCAAATTTTGGGAGTTTTAGAGAGTTTCGATCTGGCTAGTTTAAAGTCTAAACCAATTGAATTGGTGCATTTATTTTCGGAGGCGGGTAGGCTGGCTTATGCCGATCGCAATAAGTTTTTAGCTGATGCAGATTTTGTCAATATTCCGACTCGAAGGCTACTTGATCCGCAGTATTTGCGGGTGCGGGGGAGTGCGATCGATCTTAATCGTTCAATGGGAAAAGCTGCACCGGGAAATATTACGGTTTCTGCGGGGGAAAGGCGATCGATTCATTGGTTAGATTTACCTGCAACCACTCACTTTTCTATTGTAGATAAAGATGGTAACGCTGTTTCTATGACTAGTTCTGTTGAAAGTGGTTTTGGTTCTCGGTTGATGGTAAGGGGGTTTTTATTAAATAATCAATTGACTGATTTTAGCTTTGTTCCTGAAGAAAATGGTCAACCTGTTGCTAACCGTGTGGAAGCTTGGAAACGTCCCCGAAGTTCAATGTCTCCGACTATTGTTTTTAATGCTCAAAAACAGCCAATTTTAATTATTGGTTCTCCAGGGGGTAGCGGTATTATTAATTTTGTGGCTAAGGTTTTGGTGGGGGTTTTAGATTGGAATCTTGATGTTCAAGAGGCGATTTCTTTGCCTAATTTTGGTAGTAGGAATGGTCCGACGGAGTTGGAAGCTGATACTGATTATGTTAATTTTAAGGCGGGTTTGGAAAGGCGGGGTCATCGGGTGGTTGTTATTCCTTTAAATAGCGGTTCTCATGGGATTGAAATTAAGAATGGGGAACTTATCGGGGGTGCTGATCCGCGTCGGGAGGGGGTTGCTATTGGTGATTAGGGAGGGTAAGATTTTTTGAACCGCAAAGAGCGCAAAGGACGCGAAGGAAGAGGAAGGAAGGGTTTTTGGTTTAGTTAACCGCAGATGAAGAGGGATGATTTATTTCTGTGGTTTAATATAATTAAGTTTTAAGTGTCTCCGTTAAAATCAATAATCATTATGACTCGACGTATTGCTGATATTCTGAAAAATGGTCAACCTGATGAATCTGTTAAGGTGCAAGGTTGGGTTCGCACGAAACGGGAGTTAAAGGAGTTTGCTTTTGTTGAGGTGAATGATGGTTCTTCAATGGCAAATTTACAGGTGGTTTTGAATCCTGATTTGGCTGATTATGGGACAATAATTAAACAATTAAATACTGGTGCTTCGGTGGAAGTTGAAGGTGTTTTGGTGGAGTCTCCGGCGAAGGGACAAAGGATTGAATTAAAGGCTTCTAGTGCAAAAGTTTTTGGGGAAGCCGATCCAGAAACTTATCCTTTGCAGAAGAAACGTCATTCGTTTGAGTTTTTAAGGGATATTGGACATTTGCGATCGCGTACTAACACTTTCGGCGCAGTTTTTCGGGTAAGAAATGCTTGTGCAACTGCGATTCATAAGTTTTTCCAAGAACGCGATTTTTTATGGATTCATGCACCAATTATTACCGCAAGTGACTGCGAAGGTGCAGGGGAAATGTTCGCGGTTACGGGTTTTAATTTAGATAAGGTTCCTCGTACTGAAAAGCAAGAAATTGATTACACTAAAGACTTTTTTGGTCGTCCGGCTTATCTAACTGTTAGCGGACAGTTGGAAGCCGAAATTATGGCGATGGCTTTTTCTAATGTTTACACTTTTGGGCCGACTTTTCGCGCTGAAAATTCCAATACTTCCCGCCATTTGGCAGAGTTTTGGATGGTGGAACCAGAAATGGCTTTCTGCGATCTCCAAGGTGATATGGATTTGGCAGAAGAGTTTTTGAAATACATCTTTAAATATGTGTTGGAAAACTGTCCAGAAGATATGGAATTTTTCAACCAAAGGATTGATAATTCGGTTTTGGCAACGGCGGATAATATCATTAATAATCAGTTTGAACGGTTAACTTATACTGATGCAATCAAGCTTTTGGAAAAGGCAGATAAAAAGTTTGAATTTCCCGTTAGTTGGGGTTTAGATTTACAGTCGGAACATGAAAGATATTTGGCAGAAGAGAAGTTTAAAAAGCCTGTAATTGTTACTGATTATCCGGCGAAAATTAAAGCTTTTTATATGCGATTAAATGATGATGAACAAACTGTCCGCGCAATGGATATTTTAGCACCGAAAATTGGCGAAATTATCGGCGGTTCTCAAAGGGAAGAACGCTTAAATGTGCTAGAAAAGCGGATTGAAACATTAGGAATAGATGCGGAAAATATATGGTGGTATTTGGATTTACGCCGCTTTGGAACAGTTCCTCACGCAGGTTTTGGTTTAGGCTTTGAAAGATTGGTGCAATTTATGACCGGAATGGCTAATATTAGAGATGTAATTCCTTTCCCTCGTGCGCCATTAACTGTGGAATTTTAATGATAGTGGCTAAACTATTCCGATTGGAGAAAACATCATTAGTCTGGAACAGGTAGAGGAAAAGTTTAATCTGTTCCAGGCAGAAAATGATGAGTTTTTTACTGAATGGTATGCAGATTTACCCGAAATTAGTGACAGTGAAAAAGCGGGTTTAGATAAAGTAAAAAGCAGATACATTTATCACCGAAAAGCTGACCCTTTAGCTGAAGAAACTGTTAAACTTGTGGTGTTAAGCTGTTACGCATTTAAATCACTTATTAAAGAGTAGGGTGCGTCAGACGGTAAAGCCTTATATAGAAAGGAAAATATCCCCTTCTGACGCACCCTACAATATGACTTTTAAATGCGTAACAGCTTATCTCCTCTATTAGAAATGGCGGGATTTTATGATGCACCTTTTCGGATTGATTCAAATAACAAATTTAGATTAGCATGAAAAAATGGTTTTGGTGGGGGGGATTGTTGGCGATCGCCACAACTACAACAATATTTTTCTACTCTTACACTAACAACTTTCTTGGCAATTGGTACTCCAGCTTACTAGCATCTCAACTAACAGTAAATAACACTCCAGAAATAGTTCAAAAACCAATCCTGAAACGAAAACTTAAAACCCCTGAAACTATCACAGCACCAAAAGTTAATACCCACCAACTAATCGCACATATTAAAGCATTAAACTTTGAACGTTATGAAGATATTAGCCGCAGTCAAACTAGAGAATACATTATAAATAATTTAAAAAAATCGGGATGGTCGCCAACTCTACAAACCTTCGACTTTGGTGTTAACGTAGTAGCTGAAAAACCCGGAAGTAACCCAGAAGCGGGAACCATTTTATTAGCCGCACATTATGACACAGTTATTGGTTCTCCCGGCGCAGATGATAATGCTAGCGGTGTTGCTACCGTTTTAGAAGTAGCGCGTTTATTGAGTAAATTTCCCACAGCAAGAACCTTAAAAATTGCCTTTTTTGACTTAGAAGAAAAAGGACTTTTGGGTAGTTCCGCTTTTGCTAATCAAACGGAAAATTTAAGTAACTTACAAGGTGCAATTGTTTTAGACATGGTTGGTTTTGCTTGTCATACTCCCGGTTGTCAGCAATATCCTCCCGGTTTACCAATTACCCCGCCAAGCGACAAAGGTGATTTTTTAGCAGTAATAGGTGATGCTGAAAGTCCACAATTGCTAGCAGCATTTAATAACAAAAATTCTCCTAATTTACCACCAGTAATTACTTTGCCTGTTCCTTTCAAAGGTGTAGCCACTCCTGATTTATTACGTAGCGATCATGCACCTTTTTGGCTGCGGGGAATTGGTGCAGTTTTAATCACTGATACAGCCAATTTTCGCTCTCCTCACTATCATAAACCAACAGATAAACCTGATACAATTGACCAAGAATTTTTTACTGGTGTAGCGCAAATAGTGGCGAATGCAACAGCCACATTGTTAAATTAGTAAAAGGTACGTTGTTGGGGGTGGGCGCGGGTATTTTGCGCGGGGGGCCCAAAAAAGAAAAAAAATGTGGTTTGTAAAAAATTTTTTTAGATATTTTTTTTTTTTTTTTATAATAGAA
>NZ_JBHFNQ010000050.1:0-1399 GCF_041929345.1 Floridaenema aerugineum BLCC-F46 | reverse complement strand
GAATGGCGATGAATTATTAGCGGCACTAGATGGGGTGCAAGCTAGTAGTATTAGCAGTGCTAATTTCACTTTCGGTTAGTGCGGTTTAACTGGAAAGTTTTGAGTGAAGGATTGAATATTTTAATCCTTCACTCAAGTATTGGACTTTGGACAAAAAAAGTTGCTTCGCGTTCTAATCTCGCGAAGTAGTTATGATTAAATAAGGAAGAATTGGGCTGATTTAAGCAGCAGTCTGTGTAGGAGATGGATTCTTTTTCATCTTTTTCCCCTTTTTGACCACAGGATGTCGTTTTCTTTTCTCTTTGGAGTCACCTTCTAGCCGCCCACGGGAAAAACCTCTCTTGTTTCGGAGAAACAGCCGGAGTACCAATCGTGCGAATAATTCGGTAGAAGTCTCTTTGCACTAAACTAGGTGTTACAGAATGATGAGTTTTTTTGTGATAAGATTTTTCTTTTCGGACGAGGTAGGGCTTGCACCAAATTTCTAGCTGCCCATAATTGGATATAAGCCAATTGCGTTAGTTGAAGCCAATTTTCTTCATGCTCTACATCTGGAGTTTGAAAAGAATTCATCAACAAACGTTGTTTACTGAAACGCAAAGAATGTTCCATATCGAATCGTTGTCGGTAAGATAAATAGCAATCCATAATAGTTAATTCATTTCGCCTAGTACCAAGCACAATTAACCACATCGGATGCCATAATTGCTGACTTTCTTCATCAGTAACCCTCACCTGTAATAAAGTAAAAGGATGTTTGTGCATCGGATATTCTTTGGTTCCTCGCATTAACATTTGATGCCAAGCAGAGATGTTTAATTGCAGAGGCCGCCCACGACGAGTAGTGAAATTTGTTTGTGCTATTTCATCAGCTTCACCCCAAGTAGTTTCATCAATTAATGGAGAAAGCGTTTTGAGTAGAGATTTTTGAACAGAAAAAGAAAGATTTGTCTTTTGCGAATTCACCAATGTTCTAAGTGCGGCTATGAGTGCGACCGCGACGTAGCTGCTTCGCAAGTAATGGTGGATTGGGCGTTAGGAACTAGCGTCCTCAATCGTGGATCTCAAACCTCTACTTCTGCTCCCCAGTCAACTGGCGGATGGAAGCAAGTTTGGGAGATGAAGCGACAGAAACCCGTCGTTCAACGAAGTAACGACGGGTAGTTCATGTTGTTTTCTTTCGGTAACTGCTGTGTTGGGGCTACACTGAACCGATTTTTGAGCAAGCAAAAGATCCCCAAAAGAAGAGTAAGTATAGACATTTGGGACGGGCCTTTTGTGAGGAGCATATTACCGCAGTAGTCCAGGTGGTTAGACGTAATCAAATTGATGAACTTGAGCGAACGATTAATTCTTTAACTAATAGTTTACTTGACTTATATTATGACGGTGAAAGTGA
>NZ_JBHFNQ010000005.1:0-62729 GCF_041929345.1 Floridaenema aerugineum BLCC-F46 | reverse complement strand
TAGGGATTCTTTAGGGGATAGGGGTCAGGGGTTAGGTGATAGGGAAAAAGAATTTCCCCAACCCCCAACCCCTAACACCCAACCCCTTCTTTTTCCCCAACCCCTAACACCTACCCCCCAACCCCCAAGACTTTACAAAACTGGAGACTTAGCACGGTATTTACCAGATGGCAACATTGAATACCTGGGACGGATTGACAATCAAGTGAAAATCCGAGGTTTCCGTATTGAGTTGGGCGAAATTGAGGTAATTTTGGGGCAACATCCTCAAGTCCAAGCGGCTGTAGCGATCGTCCGCGAAGACACACCCGGAGATAAACGGCTAGTAGCATACATCACAGCAGAATCTTCAACGGTACTTAGCAGCAACGAACTGCGGCAATACCTGAAAGCGAAGTTACCAGATTATATGGTGCCGAGTGCTTATGTGTTATTGGAGACTTTGCCTTTAACTCCCAGTGGTAAAGTCGATCGTCGTGCCTTACCCGAACCTTCCGATCGCACTAGTTCGGATACAATTGTTTTACCCCGGAACCCCGTAGAACTGAAACTCGCACAAATCTGGTCAAAAATTCTCAAACTTGACCTTGTGGGGGTAAAAGATAACTTTTTTGACCTTGGTGGTCATTCCCTATTAATTCCTTATTTAATGGCGCAAATTAAGCAGGCGTTTAATAAGGATATCCCTTTAGCTACTCTCTTGCAAAATCCGACGATCGAACAGTTAGCAACTGTAGTGCAAAAAGACAAAGATGTGGATACTAAGAATGATTCTCCTTTGCTTGCAATTCAGCCTGTAGGTGAGCATCCACCTTTGTTCTGTGTACCCGGATCGGGTGGCTATTCCTTATACTTGTATAACTTGGCTCGTTGTCTCCCTTCAAACCAACCTTTCTACACTTTCCAAAAAAATTATTACCAGGAGATAGTGCCTATTACCCATATTGAGGAGGTAGCTGCTCACTACATACAGGCAATGCAGACAGTTGCACCTCAAGGCCCATATTTTTTAGCTGGGCATTCTTTTGGTGGTAAAGTAGCTTATGAAATGGCACAGCAGTTGCTCGATCGGGGAGAAGAAGTTGCTTTGTTGGCTATTCTTGACACTACACCACCCGGCTTTGGCAAAACTTCAGATGATTGGGATGATACTCAATGGTTGATTGATTTAGTTGGTGCAATGAAAGCTACTTTTGCATCTGATTTAGAGTTGGATGTCGAGAAGCTTTTATCTTTGGCTCCAGAGGCACAAATTCAATATGTTCTGGAGTATGTAAAAATGTTTGATATCCTACCTCCTGATGCTGATTCCACTTATTTGTTGCATCTGTTGCAATCTTTCATGGCAGATCATAAAGCTAAGTATTCCCCACAACAACAGGTTTATCCTGTCCACATTACTCTGTTTCGCTCTAGTGAAATTAAAGTCGAAGAAAATGAGTTTTTCCGTGAGGTTTTTCAGGATTCCACCTTTGGTTGGAGTGCTATTTCTGGAGCACCTGTGGATGTTCAATTTGTCCCTGGCAATCATACGACGATGTTACATTTCCCTCATGTTCAAGTTTTAGCCCAAAAGTTAAATACTTGCATCCAGCAAGCAAAATTAACAAGTAAAAACGGGCAATCTGCCTGATCTGACTTTTGAAGATTCCGCCCTTTGTGGGCGGATTATGTACCGAGTGTTGAAGTTTGGAAAAAAAAGATTTTAAGGAACTCAAATGAACACAAAAGTAACAGAAACTTATCCGCTTTCTTATGGTCAAGAAGCCTTATGGTTTCTCTATCAAAGGGCTCCAGAAAGCGTTGTATATAATACATATATTACGGTAAAAATTAACTCAACCCTAAATATTCCTACTTTCATCAGTGTATGGAATAAGATTTTTGAACGCCATCCGATTCTCCGAACCACTTATATCACTGACAAAGGCAAACCTGTTCAACAAATTAATAAAGAACAGAAATTTACTATTGACTTAACAGATGCCTCCGGTTGGAGTGAAGATTATTTAAAAGAGCAAATATTTGCCCAAACCGATCGCCCATTTAACCTAGAAAAAGATTCCGTTTTGCGGATTAATCTGTTTACTTGTTCAGAAAAAGCGCATATTCTCTTGCTAACCATGCACCACATTGCAGCTGATATGTGGTCTTTTGATTTACTGCTGAAGGATTTTCAGGCTTTGTATACTGCCGAAATTGAACCTGCAAGTCAAGAACAAGCGGAGGGTGTTGAAGGCTCTTTAATCCTAAATAAATCATATATAGATTTTGTGCGATGGCAGTCAGAAATGCTGTCGGATGAGAGGGGAGAAAAACATTGGCAATACTGGAAAAAACAATTAGCTGGTGAGTTGCCAATTGTGAATTTACTCCCAGACAAACCCCGTCCTCCCCTACAGACTTATCAAGGGGAATCACATCTTTTATGTTTAGATGATCGATTAATTCAAAAACTCAATAACCTGGCTCAAACCTCTGGCGAAAGCCTTTATCGGATTCTGCTAACCGCATTTTACGTATTGGTTTATCGCTACACCAATCAAGAAGATATTCTGATTGGAAGTCCAATGAGAGGACGTTGGAGTGGAGATTTTCAAGAGGTTGTTGGCTATTTGGTTAATCTGATCCCTTTACGAATTTCTGTGGATAAAAATGTCAAATTCGCAGAACTTCTCACTCAAGTTAGCAACACCGTAAAAGAAGGTCAAAATCATCAAGACTATCCGTTTTCTCTCTTGGCAGAACTACTCGAAGCCCAGCGAGATCCAAGTCGCCCTCCTTTATGTCAAGTGAGTTTCGGCTGGCAACGGCAGCATTGGTGTGAATCTAGTCGAGAACAAGTGCTAGAAATGGAGCCATACTTACTCGCACATCAAAGGGGTGCAGACTTTGATCTGACTTTAGCAGTGATGGAAGCTCAGGGAGTTTTGCAACTATGCTGGCAATATAATACTGACTTGTTTGAAGTTAGTACGATCGCACGCATGGCAGGGCATTTTGTCACCTTGCTTGAAAGTATAGTTGCTAATCCACAGCAGCAGATTGGGCAATTAACTCTGCTGACAGAAGCTGAGCAACAGCAGTTATTAGTTGAGTGGAACAATACTCAAGTAGATTATCCAGTTAATCAGTGTGTGCATCAGTTGTTTGAAGTGCAGTGTTTGAGGACACCAGATGCAGTAGCAGTGGTGTTTGAGAATCAACAACTAACTTACTCCCAATTGAATGCAAAAGCGAATCAGTTGGCACATTATTTGCGCTCTTTGGGTGTGGGTGCAGAGGTGTTGGTGGGGATTTGTGTCGAACGTTCTATTGAAATGATAGTCGGACTGTTGGGGATTCTCAAAGCGGGTGGCGCATACATTCCCCTTGACCCAGATTATCCTACTGAACGATTGCGCTTTATGTTAGAAGATTCTCAAGTAGGAGTGCTACTGACAAATGAGCGAACCAGAGAGAGGCTAACTGAGTATCAAGGAAACTTATTCTGTTTGGATACTGACGCTCATGTAATTCAAGAGTGGAGTCAGGATAATCCGAAGTCTCAAGTGCAAGCGACTAATTTAGCATACACGATTTATACATCTGGCTCTACAGGTCAGCCGAAAGGAGTACTAGTTACTCATCAATCGCTGCTCAATCTGGTGTTCTGGCATCAAAGTGCTTTTAATATCACGTATGAAGATAAAGCTACGCAATTAGCGGGAACGGCATTTGATGCTGCTGTCTGGGAACTGTGGCCTTACCTGACGAAGGGAGCTAGTATTTACTTGGTGAAAGCTGAGACTCTGCACAACCCGATCGATCTGCGAGACTGGCTGATTGCCCAAAAAATTAGTATCAGTTTTGTGCCCACACCTGTGGCAGAGAAGTTATTGAGTTTGGAATGGCCCGAAAGTGTAGATTTGCGAACTATGTTAGTTGGTGGGGATAAACTGCACAATTATCCCTCGCCGTTAGTGCCGTTTTCAGTGGTGAATAATTATGGGCCAACAGAGAATACGGTGGTGACAACTTCTGGGGTGGTAGCCGTCCAGGGGGAAAACAATGGTGCATCACCTCCTATTGGTCGTCCGATCGCTAATACCCAAGTTTACATACTGGACTCTTATCTGCAACCAGTACCAGTGGGTGTACCAGGAGAATTGCACATTGGAGGAGCTTCCTTAGCCAGAGGCTATCTCAACCGTCCTGAGTTAACTAATGAAAAGTTCATCCCCAATCCCTTCGGGGATAGGGGTCAGGTGTTAGGGTGTAGGGAAGAAGAATTTCCCCAACCCCTAACACCTACCCCCCAACCAAGAGTTCTTAGACTATATAAAACCGGAGATAAGGCACGCTATTTGCCTGATGGGAATATCGAATACTTGGGACGCATTGACAATCAAGTGAAGATTCGCGGTTTTCGCATTGAGTTGGGGGAAATTGAAGCCGTTTTGCGTCAACATCCTTTGGTGCAAGAGGGTGTGGTTGTGGCAAGAGAGGACAGCCTTGGGGATATACGTTTGGTAGCTTATTTAGTACCTGGTGTTAATCGCCAAGACTCCTTAGAGCAAGTAACCGAATGGCAAAGTGAGTACGTAAGCGATTGGCAAACACTCTATGAACAAACTTATAGCCAAGCTCAAGGGAAGAGTGATGACCTGACGTTTAATATAGCTGGTTGGAACAGTAGTTACACCAGAGATGCTATCCCCGCTGAAGAAATGCGGCTGTGGGTGGAAAGTACTGTCAGCCGAATTGAGTCTCTTGGGCCAAAAAGAGTATTAGAAATTGGTTGTGGAACAGGCTTATTACTATCTAGGGTGGCGAAAAACTGCCTAGAGTATTGGGGGATCGATTATTCCAGCGCCGCTATCGAGTACGTAGAACAGCTATGCTGCACCGTTGTCGGTCTAGAAAAAGTGAAATTGCGACAGCAAACCGCAGATAACTTTGCGGATATCCCGAAAGCCAAATTCGACACTGTAATTATCAATTCAGTGGTGCAGTATTTCCCCAGTGTGGATTATCTGTTGCAAGTTCTTGAAGGTGCGATCGGAGCAATTGATTCAGAAGGTGCAATCTTCGTTGGGGATGTCCGCAGCTTGCCTTTACTGGAACCTTATCATGCAGCGGTGAAGTTAGCTCAAGCGACTGAGGACAGAAGTGTGGACTCTTGGCAGCAGCAAGTCCGTCAAAGTATCGCCACTGAAGAAGAATTATTGATTGACCCCAGATTCTTTATCGCTTTAACACAACGCTTTCCTCAAATTGGCTCTTTAGAAATTCAGCCCAAACGCGGTTATGCTCAAAACGAACTCTCTCAATTCCGCTATGATGTGACGCTGCATTTGGGTGTTCAAGTTCAAACAACTGCTGTTCCTTGGTTAGACTGGCATCTAAACCAGCTTTCCTTCTCCCAAATTGAACAACAACTCGCCCGACAACAGCCCCACATTTTGGGAATTAGAAATGTACCCAATCAACGAGTGTCGCAAGCGCTACAAATTTGGGAATGGGCGAAAAATCCAAAAGAGGTCGAGACAGTAAAGGAACTGCGGCAACTGCTCTTCACACAGCCTACTACTGGTGTTAACCCGGAACAGTTTTGGGAGTTGGGAGAGCGTCTTGGCTACAGGGTTCATCTGAGTTGGTGGAAGGGTAGTCAGGATGGTTCATTCGATGTGGTATTTTGCTCGAATAGTTCTATACAAAAATCGATCGCTTTTTGGAATAGTGAGACTCTTGCCAAAAAATCCTGGACTGAGTATACAAACAATCCCTTACAAGGCAAGTTGGTCGAGAAATTAGTGCCGCAAGTGCGTGAGTTTCTCCAACAGAAGCTACCCAATTACATGATACCCAGTGCTTTTGTGACCCTGGAAGCTCTACCATTAACGCCTAACGGTAAGGTCGATCGTCGCGCTTTACCCGAACCTTCTGGTCACAGTAATTCGGATACAATTGTTTTACCCCGAAACCCCGTAGAACTGAAACTCGCACACATCTGGTCAAATATTCTCAAACTTGACCTGGTGGGGGTAAAAGATAACTTTTTTGACCTGGGTGGTCATTCTCTGTTAGCTCCCTACTTAATGGCTCAACTTAAGGAACAGTTTGGTAAGGATATCCCTTTGGCTACTCTGTTTCAAAATCCGACGATCGAACAGTTAGCAATTGCGGTGCAAAAGGATGCTGATACTAAGAGTGATTCTCCAATAGTAGCAATTCAGCCTATGGGTGAGCGTCCACCTTTGTTCTGTGTGCCGGGGGCGGGTGGCTATCCGTTCTACTTGTATAATTTGGCTCGTTGTCTTCCTCCAGACCAACCTTTCTACAGCTTCCAAGCAGCTTATGACAAGCAAAAATGGGTATCCATGACTTCTGTTGAGGAGAAAGCTGCTCGCTACATTCAGGCTATGCAGGCAGTTGCACCTCAAGGCCCTTATTTTCTGGCTGGACATTCTTTTGGTGGTCAAATAGCTTATGAAATGGCACTCCAGTTGATCGATCGGGGAGAAGAGGTAGCTCTGCTGGCTATTCTTGATGCTACAGCACCACAACGAATACCAACATCCTACTTAGAACAGCTAGAAAAGTTGGATGATGTTTCATGGATGCTAAGTTTTGATTACTCCATGAAAGCTGTCTATGGTAAAGAGTTAAATTTGGATGCTCAACAACTTCGCTCTTTGGCTCCAGAGGCACAAGTTCAATATGTTTTGGATTCCTTGAAAATGGCCGATCTTTTAGCTCCTGATGCTGACCCAACTTATTTGTCCCAGGTGTTGCAAGTTTACCGGGCTGAGAGTATGACTCCTTATGTCCCACAGCAGTTTCATGCTGCTCCCGTTACTGTGTTTCGCTCTAGGGAGGTTTTTGCGGTGGATGAGTCTGAGATTTCCGACCCGGAAATTCTTGAATATACAAAAAATGCTAGAGATAAGGCTTTGGGTTGGAATGCTTTTTCTAGCCAACCAGTGGATGTCCAATTTGTTCCAGGCGATCATGTTACGATCCTGCGTTTACCTCATGTTCAGGTTTTAGCAGAACGGTTGAATGCTTGCATCGAGCAAGTACATTTGACAATCAAGAATCGGGAATTAACTTTCTTTGTCTAAAAAGAATTCGCTTCAAAGGGGCGGATTCTTTATATTACCAAAAAAGCTGAAAATTTCGCACCTCCTTTATTAGGAAAAATCCAGGAAGTGAGGAATTTCTTTTAATAAGTTTTTTGTCGATTTTCTAAATTGTGGTAGTTGGTTTAAGGCGAAAAAATGGAATTGTTAGAGCTTGCTTGACTAATTTACTTAGCCGATCGATAATTAAAGTTGGCAAAGCAGTTTGCAAGGAAAAATATCATGTCTAACGAAATAGTAACAAACAGCAAAGCTGTACCTTTTTTCGCTCGGTTCTTAGATGATTCTATTTCATCTTCTTCGGTTGATGAAACTGAAACTCCACAAGAACCGACTCCAACTCCTCCAACTCCTCCTGTTCCTCCTTTTATATTTACTTTCAAGTTTCCTTCGGATTGGGAAGATTTTTAAATCCCGATTTTCGCTCGGAAAACAAGGAGTAAAAGCGCACAAGTGTCAACTACTCTTGGAAGCACGATCTTTGCTATCTTAAAGTAAAATTAAATATAGTAAGATCGTGCGTTCCTAATCAAGAAAATTTTTATTATCAGTTTGGAGCGAGTATTTAAAATAAAGTTATAAAAAATTTAAATTGTAATGATTGAGTTTTGGGTTGTTCCTAATATTGAGCGATGAAACCGCTCAAAACAAAACTTTTATACACCTGTTCTGTCATCAAATACATCAGATGGAAAATATTGTTACTAACAGATTGTATTTAGTACCCTTTAGCCTGGAAAGGGTAGAAGCTGCAATAATTGGCACAGATAAATTAGCAGATATTTTGGGAGTAAAAATTGCTCCTGATTGGCCTGATGAACAATTGCGGGAAAATCTGCCCGGAATCGCAGATATTCTCCGCAACTACCCGTTACAAAATGAATGGGGATGGGGATTCCTAGTCATTCATAAAGCAGAAAATATACTTATTGGTCACATTATGCTCAAAATCCCATTCGATATGAGTTCAGAAATAGGCTATCAGATAGTTCCATCTTATCAGCGGCAAGGATATGCCTCAGAAGCAACGACAGCAGTTATTGATTGGGCATTTTGTCAACCAAATGTACAAACAATTACTGCTGGATGTGATGCAGATAATATAGCTTCTAGGCGAGTGCTAGAAAAAATCGGAATGCAGCATATCGAAACACGCAATAAAGGGTTAATTTGGAAATTGAACAAAAGTTAAAAATCAAGAGCGAATTTATGAGGAACGATTAAACTCATAAATTCAAAAAATTACATTGTTGTCTCTGACTTGACTATTCTACGAACAGGAGTTAAAATTGGCAAAGCAGTTTGTCGGAGAAATAAGATGTCCACAAAAATAGCAAAGGTTATAGGTATCACAACTGTATCCTTTTACGCCTATTGCTTAGAAAAAGCCTGCACAGCCAGAAAATCCTTTCATATCATGTCCGTTGAATTACCCACAATAAAAACTCACCACGTTGTTGCGTAGGGACACGGCATCATAAATATTTTGGACAAACAGATAAAGTTAATTATGCCGTGTCCCTACTCCTAATTATGGGTAATCGATCGGACATAATATCACATCATATCCTTCTGATTGGGAGATTTTTAAGAAAATTTTTAAGTTTAGATATTTGAGTTGGAAAGAAGGGAGTAGGAGCGATTCACATAACTAACAAATACTACTACCTGAACATATAATAATTGCGATTTTAAACTTAGCTCTAAAATCGCAATCATCCCGCTTTGTTGGTATTAAATTTAACTAAGTTATAGATTAATTATAGATTAATTAAGTTATGTAAATAGCTGTTGTATTCTAATAAAAAGACTGATAATTTCAAATTATTCACAAGTCTCTTAGGAGAAAAGCTCATGGCTAAAGAGATCAAAACAGTTGATGTGACAGTAGTGCCATTTTTCGCTCGTTTCTTAGAAGTGCAAGCGTCTGCACAGTCAGAGAAGGCTCCTCTTCCTACAACTCTGAAGTATCCTTCTGATTGGGAAGAATATTAAGTTTAATTGCTTGATCGGAAAAGAAGGTAGTAGAAGTTAACAGATAACTGCTAACTACTTTTGAAAGCCTGATATTTACCATCTTAAAGTTAACTCAAATGGTAAATATCATGCCTTCACAACACAGTAAGGTTTTCCCAAGTAGCTGCTCTCAATAAAAGTTAAGAGTGTGAGAATCACAAATAAATTAAAATTAAATGATTGATTTGGGAGAATTCCTAAATATCGATCGAAGAACACTCGCAAAAGAAATATATTATGTCCTTGTCCAGTGATGTTGTTTTACTAATTACCCACAGTGGAGATTTCTTCACAATAGATAGAGTAGCAGAAGCCTTGTCAAAGAAAGGGGTGCAACCATTTCGCTTCGACACAGATAAGTTTCCCCTAGAAGTACAATTAACAGCACAATTTGACAAGTCAAAAAGTTATCACTGGTTGGAATATGGCGCAGATTCTATCAGTACAGAGCAGGTGAAAGCTGTGTGGATGCGCCGGATATGGGAGCCAAAATTTGGTGAAGAATTAGCTCCTCAGTTTCGAGAAGCTTGCATTAAAGAATCACGGGCAACATTGGATGGTTTTTGGGATAGCTTGAGAGAAGCTCGTTGGGTAGATGATTTAGAACGGATTAATGTGGCACATAATAAACTGCGCCAACTGCGAGTTGCTTCGGAAGTAGGTTTTGTGATTCCTCAGACTCTTATTACTAATAAAGCGGAAGCAGCAAGGGAGTTTTTCCAACAAGTTAAGGGAAAAATGGTGAGTAAGTTATTAACTGCGCTTTCCCGGAGTATGGAACAAACTTCTTTTTTTCTTTATACGAGTGTTGTTAAAGAAGAAGATTTACATGATGCTGAGTCACTGCGCTATTGCCCAATGGTTTTTCAAGAAGAGATTCCTAAGCAGTTGGAATTGCGGGTGGTGTATGTGAATGGTAATGTATTTGTGGGGGCGTTAGATGCGTCTGTTTATGCAGGAGAAAAAGTTGATTGGCGTTCTCCAGGTGTTGATGTTGGGAAATGGCAACATCATCAACTTCCTGAAGAGATTGTTGGTTGTCTGAAAGCGTTTATGGGTAAATTTGGGTTGCTGTTTGGAGCCTTTGATTTTATTGTGACACCAGCGGGAGAATATGTGTTTTTGGAAATTAATCCGAGCGGAGAATGGGGAATGTTGGAGAAAGATTTGGATTTGCCGATTTCTGGTGCGATCGCAGACGCTCTAATTTCCTAAAATTGATCTAACCTGTTCCACAAATCAAGCTAAACAACTAAAATCTTCAATCAAATGACAGTTTTAATTATTACTTACAGCAACGACAACGAAAGTATTCCTTTGGTAATGAAAGCGATCGAATCTAAAGGAGAAAAAGCTTTTCGTTTTGACACAGACAGATTTCCTACCGAAGTGCAACTTGATATTAAATATAGTGATGCGGAACAGGTAATTATTACTGATGGCGAACAGAAATTAGATTTGAGTGAAGTTTCCTCTGTTTGGTATCGCCGGATGCGTTATGGGCAGAAAATTCCTGACTCAATGGATAAGCAATTTAGAGATGCTTCAATAGAAGAATGTCGCGCTACAGTTAGGGGAACGATCGCTAGTCTCGAAGCATTTCATTTCGATAAAATGTCCAATGTGGATGTAGCTAAGAATAAGCAACTCCAGTTAAAAGTCGCCAGGGAAATCGGACTACTAACACCACGCACCCTAACTTCAAATAATCCAGAGGCGGTGAAACAATTTGCCCAAGAATGTCGGGAGCAGGGTATTATTACCAAAATGCTTTCTACCTTTGCGATTTACGGTGAGCAAGGTCAAGAGAATGTAGTGTTCACAACTCCGGTAACAGATGAAGATTTAGAACATTTAGAAGGACTACGCTTTTGTCCAATGACATTTCAAGAAAATGTTCCAAAAGCATTAGAGTTACGGATAACAATTGTGGGACATCAGGTATTTACAGCAGCAGTAAACTCGCAAAAGTTGGCAGGGTCTACTTATGATTGGCGGAAAGAAGGTAGAGCTTTACTTAAAAATTGGGAACCTTATAATTTGCCAGAAGATGTTGAGAAAAAGCTGCTCAAACTCATGGCTTACTTTGGGTTAAACTATGGAGCAATTGATATTCTCGTAACACCCGATGGTCGGCACGTATTCCTTGAGGTTAACCCGGTTGGGGAGTTTTTCTGGATGGAAATATATTCACCAAATTTTCCGATTTCTGAAGCAATTGCTGAGATTTTAGTTGGTAGAGAAAAAATAGGTTTGTTGTGAGGACTTTAGTCCTTTTATGAAAGGAATGTACGACTAAAGTCGCTACAACAAACTTGAATGTACGACTAAAGTCGCTACAACAAACCTAATTAGATTGAAATAACTCAAAATGCAGATATAATAAGTTTCGTCGCCCTCCTTGCTTTTTTAGTTAAGTGAGGACGAGAAAACCTATACTTCTGGAATATGCAAACTCAAGCTCTTAATAATCAACCCCAAAAGAATACTTCTTCCGGTTTTTTTAAGTTTTGGGAGGATGTCAGAGCGATCGCTCAACCTTATTGGTATCCAACAGAGGCAGAAGGGAGAGTATTTTCCGATGTGATCAGATCGTGGGGAATGCTGATTCTGATGATATTATTAATACTTGGTCTGGTGGGCTTAACTGCCTTTAATAGCTACTGGAATCGCTATGTAATCAATATTGTTATTGAAGAGAGAAACCTTTCTAAGTATATTGATACTTTATGGGTTTCCACACTGGGTATTGTGCTAGTAACTATCCTAGTAGCATTTTCTAGATTTATTAGAAAAAAAATTGCTCTTGATTGGTACAAATGGCTAAATAATCACATTTTAGGAAAATACTTAAGCAATCAAGCTTATTATCAAATCAACTATAAATCGGCTCTAGATAACCCAGATCAACGTATAGCACAAGAAATTGAACCCATCACTAAATATTTCCTCAGTTTCTCAGCTACTTTCCTGGAGAAAGTGCTGGAAATGATAACTTTTTTAATAATTATGTGGTCAATTTCTCCCATAATTACAATTATTTTGATTATTTATACAATAGCGGGCAACTTTATTGCCATCTACTTGAATCAAGAAATGAACAATATTAATCAAGAGGAACTTAAATTTAGAGCCGATTACAATTATTGTTTAACTCATATTCGGAATCATGCTGAATCAATAGCATTTTTTCAGGGAGAGACTGAAGAATCAAAAATCATCCAGCGTAGATTTAGTAATGTAGTATCTACTATTGAACGCAGATTAAATTGGGAGAGAAATCAAGATGCTTTTAACAGGGCATATCAGTCGGCTATTACTGTATTTTCAATGTTCATACTCACACCTTTATTTATTACCGATAAAATTGATTTTGGCGAAATTCAACAAGCCAGTTTATGTAGTTTTTTATTCTCTAATGCTTTGGGACAATTAATTAGTGAATTTGGTAGTTCAGGACGATTTTCCAGTTACGCTGAAAGATTATCAGAATTATCAAATGCTTTAGAATCAGTTAGCCAAAAACCCCAAAATGTAAGTACGATTAAAACTCTAGAAGACAATCGTTTAGGTTTCGAGAATTTAACTTTACAAACACCCGATTATGAACAAGTGATAGTAGAAAAGTTATCACTTTCTGTACCTCCGGGAGAAGGTTTATTAATTGTTGGGCCAAGTGGCAGAGGGAAAAGTTCTCTATTGCGTGCGATCGCAGGTTTGTGGAATGCTGGAACTGGTCGTTTAGTCCGACCTCCTCTAGAAGAGATGTTATTTTTACCGCAACGTCCTTATATCATTTTGGGAACTTTGCGCGAACAGTTACTTTATCCCAATACCGATCGGGAAATGAGCGATCGAGAACTCGAATCAGTTTTAGAACAAGTTAATTTACAAAATTTACTGCCACGAATCCAAGGTTTTGATAAAGAAGTACCTTGGGAAAATATCTTATCTTTGGGAGAACAACAGCGCATTGCTTTTGCACGAATACTCATAACTTCTCCCAGATTTACCATATTAGATGAAGCCACCAGTGCTTTAGATTTGAAAAATGAAGGAAATTTATATCAGCAGTTACAAGAAACGGAAACAACTTTTATTAGTGTAGGACATCGAGAAAGCCTGTTTAATTACCATAAATGGGTATTGGAGTTAGGAGAAAATTCTCAATGGCAACTTATTTCTATCTCTGATTATCAAAAGCAAAAAGCAAAGACCACCAATCCTAAATCTAATGGCACATCCAACGGAAATACCGTCCTGACTCGTTAGAACGACTGAAGTCTTGACATCCTCCCTGGCGTGAACGCACGGGGATTAAGAGAATCACTTCTGAGATTTCCTCTTTCGCTGAGTTGATTTACTTGGCTGAGTTTCCCCATCCAAGCCGGGATCATTCTCTCCAGAGGCGTTGATTCCTGTCTGCCCGACAGTATTTGCCCATTGTTTTAGGGCTGATTTTAAAATGTTTTTAATTGTTCAAAGATACGCAGCAATATTAATTTGCCCATATTTTAGGGCGGCTGCTTGAATTTGGCTAAGGAGTTCTCCAGTTTGCATCGGATCATTTACTAGAGTTAATAAAATAGGCTGCGAGGCATAGATAAAAGTACCTTGGCCGCGATCGCTTAAACTCACCAATAACCCTGAATTAAAATCAGCAGCATCCCCTAAGCCAAGAGTACAAAGCATCATACCTTGTGCTGCCATATTTTCGGCTTGTAAAATTAACGAATAAAAGTTCTCTAAAACATCTCCTTGTTGACTAGTTGGATATCCATTTTGAAATTTACTAAATAAAGTGATAAGGTGGTAAAGCTTCTCCCAAAGAGAGTTCCCAACGATGACAAGCTTTTTGCCAACTGAGAAATTGTTCAGCGAGTAACGATTCCTCTTGACGACTGACTAACAAATAAATCTTTGCTTGATCATTTTGAGGTTCAACTACTACGGCTGATTTGTGAATTTCCGTGATTTGAGAAACCATATTTTCCCATTCCGCAGCTTGGGCGGTGTAAAAGTTTTGTTGTGCTTGGTAGCGTTGTTTTTTAGCTAAAAAATATTGCCTTCCTCCGGCTTCGTTGGAAATAGGTTCATCTTCTAAAGTTCGGGAAGTAAATTTTAAGATATATTCCCCTTTTCCCTTTAATTGTTGCAGCTTTTCGAGATATTCTTGAGCATGAGATTCTAAATGATTTAGTAAACTTTCTTGTGATGCAAAAGATGTGCCGAAACGTAATGGTAAAACTGTGGTGTGAGAGAAAATTTGGCAGATTACGTGATCGTGCTCTACAACTGCTTGAATCAGTTTTTGGTCATCTTCTTTAATTGATTCTAAATCAACTTCTGCTTCCACTAAAGCCGCCACACCTGCACTGCTAACTAAAAATCCGGGCTGATTAATGCCGATCGGTAATTCGATCGCGGCATTTGGGGTATTTAAAAAGCAGTAAGTATAAAGGTTGGATGATTCCATATTTATTAGCATTAACAATTTAGATTAACTAAGAAGTTTAGCAAATAATTTTTACAACCCGTTAACAACTACCATTATAGCTGACTAATAGCTATAATATTATAGTTATTTCGATAAATAAATGCAAAATTCTAACTCCGGCAAAGTATTTCATCCCAAACTTAGCACAATGCCTCGTAATAAATCATATTATGTCCGGTTGATCAGCCATAATACCTTTTTTCCACGACCCTGTAGAGACGTTGCATGCAACGTCTCTACAGGGTGGGTAATCGACCGGACATGATATCAGAGGCATCCGAACAACTGAAGCTGTATAAGTTAGTTATAGAACGGCTGCATATTCAACAAGAACTGCAATTTATTGAGTAGAGACGTTATATAGGTTGTAGAGACGTTGTATACAACGTCTCTACAACCTAGACAAGGTTTCTATATTTTTTTTGGGAGATGTTAACTGATTATTCAAGTTGAGCAAATGTGTAAGGAGCAGTAAAATTGTTGTACCGAATTCGTAGACGATCGCCAAATTTTTGATCGATCGCTTCCACCTTTTCACTAAAGTTCGCTTCGCTATCCCAAGGAATCAAATAAGCCGCATTATAAATCATTTCTTCCGTCATTGTATCATTTTCAATGACTTCTTCTGCTAAAATATCCAATTCATTGCGAAACGTATTAATAACTTCTTCCTTGCGAAGTTGCAAACCTTCTTCTATTAACTTTCCTATTTCGATAACTTCCTCCATTCTTAAAGTTTTCCCTTCCAACATATCCCGTTTTTGTTTTAAACTAGGATTCGATACTAACAACCCTTGCATTTCCGAATTACTATTCCAAAATACCTTAACACTAACTTCTCGTTGTCCACTTAACTTGACAAATAAGTGTTCCAATTTTTCCTTATAAGGATTGATCAAGTTATTGGTAACTGCTTCCCAATCTTTCACTACCAATCCAAAACGTAGCGGTAAAAGGTTAGGAAAACCTTCATTCATCACCTGTTCTAACACCTTTTCATGGCACAAAAGATTCCGTCTAGAAGTTAAATATTTCTCTTGTTTTGCTTCCGAATACAAAAAGTTAAATCCATCGATAACCTGACTTTGAACTGGTGCTTTATCCAATCCTTCCAGTCTAACTGTTTCCGCAAGAGGTGCGGGTAAAATGCCGTAAAGATAAAAACCTGAACTCATCAGCTTTTCCTCCAAATAAATAAGCCTTAATCACCTGATGAAGTAACAACTAAACGTAATTTAGCGTGAATTAAATTCAAATTAGCTAATCCTAAATCTACATCGCCATGTAAAACAATTCCAATGTTTAAAAGCCTGTCTAACAATTCCAACACCGAAGGATTATGAGTACTTTCTCCCGGATAGTAAGTTCCGGGTGCGGGTAAAAGAGTCCCAAATTCGCCTAAATCTACATTTAAATCTTCGCGATCGATCTCAAAAATCTCGCACAATTGTTCCACTTGTTCTTCTAATTTTTGCAAACTTTCTGCGGCTTTATCTAATTCTAAATCGCTGATAATTCCTGCTTCCATCCGCCGAATTACTTGCGCTTCCATCAATTGGCGAATTAGTTCCACCACCGTTAACAATAAAGAAGCTAAACCTGATTTGCTGTTTAGTTTGTGAGTTTTGGGAGATATTTCATCAGAACTTTCAAATGGTGTGCTAACTAATTCCATAGAGATTTTCAGAAATTTTTACTTATCAAACCTCGAATCGTTTACTCTTCTTGCGGTAAAGGCGTTTCTGCTTTACTAGAACGACGCTTTCTATGTTCGCTACGAGTAACTTTTTCCGTTGGAGATGGCGGTAATTCCAATTGACTCATTGTAGCGGCTTTTAGCGATCGCATTTTTGCTTCTAAACTTTGCAACCGTTCTTGAAGTTGTTTGTTTTCCTCCAATAAATTCTGGGTTTTATTACTCAAATAAGGGTCATTTTCCCACCAATTAATGCCCATTTCCCTAGCTTTGTCAACGGAAGAAATTAACAACCTGATGCGAATATGCAACAGTTCGGTGGAAGCAACCGATACAGAAATATCTCCAGCGATCACAATTCCCTTATCCAAAACTCGTTCGAGAATATCTGCTAAAGTTGAGCCTTGGGTAGAAGTGGCAATTGCTCTCCCAGAGTTCATCTTAGAAGTTGGTTGTATTGGCGAATAAGTCACAATTAGTTCGACTCTCTAATGATATACAACCGATTTTTTGGCTGTACTGCGGTTAATTTGTAGGTTAATTGTTTTTTACCTCACCTTATTATAGTTAATTTGGTAGTTTCGCGACCGCTCCACCCCCAATATTGTCATCAATCCTATCAATTGCTTTTAAATTTGTAAACCTCCCCAAAATAAAAGTTTAAAAATGACATATTCCTTAGCTATTTTTATTTATTTAACCGCCATAAAATTTTATAAATTCCTCACTTGTAGTTTTATTCTTCATCCCCCAGAAATCTTAAGAAAACATTAATTTTTTTGATGATTTTTAAGATTTCTGCATCTAACCTCATCCTTCTAAGACTGATAGTAAATTATTTTGTCCTAAATCAATAACTAAGCGCTTTCCTGCTAATAAATTAAAATCTGGATAATTCTCAAAAATCCACCGATTCAGAGGACGTTCAACTAAACGCAATACACTTTTCGGACTTAGGGGAATTTGTTCTCGCCAAGAAGTGTGACGAATAGCTTCCAAATCCATCGTTTGAAAGCTTTCAGTCGATACTTAAGATTCGAGGCTACAATTGGGAAATTTACCCAATCTATTTGCTTCAACAATTGCATTACGACATTCGAGCATACTTGCGCCTGTTTTTCGAGAAAGTTCTTTTAAGCTTATTAATGGATAGGAATCTTGCGGTGCTTCCAGATATAATTCGTAAGCAACATCCAGCAGTTTCCAGTTAAGGGTTAAAGGCGTAACAGTGTTATTAATTAATGGTTTAACAGCCGCTTGCATTAGGTCAAACATAAGTCGATAAAAAGTATTTCCTAAATTTCAATTCTATATATGCCAAATTTCGCAAGCTTCGATCATCTACCTTGTGGCGATTTCAGTTTGTATCAAAAGATGTAAATTTTGCAGCAGTTTTTTACTTCTTAGGGCAGACTTGAAAGAATTGCAGCATATATTAAGGAGAGTCAGAAGCGATCGATCTCTAGAAAAACCCTACTATGCTGGAGACAATTAGATCGAGTTCGGTCAAACTCAATCATGCCTAATATACGTATTTTTCGCCGTCAATCCCCTGTAGAATTATGCTAAATTCGGGGACTAAAGACAGGGGACTAGGGACTAAGGACGAAGGACTAAGAGAATCTCCTGTGTCCTTACAAAATTGGCAGGACGATCGCCAAAGTTGCACCTTTCCCCGGTTGGGAAAAACATTGTAATTGTCCTCGATGTTGCTCGGTAATAATTTGGTAACTAATTGATAATCCTAAACCAGTTCCTTGACCAACAGGTTTGGTGGTGAAAAATGGATCGAAAACTTTTTGGCGAACACTTTCATCCATTCCCGGCCCATTATCAGCAATGTAAATCTTTACTGTTTGTGCGTCCGACATTTTGGTAGTAATTTGAATTCTGGGATAATCAATACCGGGAAACTGAGTTAAAGCATCGATCGCATTAGTCAGAATATTCAGAAACACTTGATTAATTTGGCTAGCATGGCAGTTAACTAGGGGAAGTTTCCCATAATCTTTGACGATTTCAATCTCCGAGTACTCGCTACTAGCTTTTAAGCGATGTTGCAAAATCATTAACGTACTATCCAGTCCTTCGTGTAAGTCTACTGCCTTCCTTTCTGATTCATCAAGGCGAGAGAAATTACGCAAACCCCGGATAATTTTAGAAATACGATCGCTCCCTCTTTCCATAGAATTAAACAGATTTTCTAAGTCCTCACGCAAGTATTCCAGATCCATTTCTGCTAATCTTTTGGCGAGCGCTGGATGTAAATTGGGAGAATTTTGTTCGTAAAGCGCCAGTAATTCAAATAATTCCTCGGTATATTCGCGGGCGTGTTCAATATTTCCTGAAATAAAAGTAATCGGATTATTAATTTCATGGGCAATCCCTGCTACTACTTGTCCCAAACTCGACATTTTTTCGGCTTGGATTAATTGCGTTTGAGTCTGCTGCAACATTTGCAGAGTTTGTTGCAAATGTTGGTTTTTTTCTTGAATATCAAGGTTAGCTTCCATCAGTTCAGTTGTACGTTCTTGAACTTTTTGTTCTAGATTTGCGAAAGCAGCATTCAATTGGTTTGCCATGAGATTGAAGGCATTAGACAGTGTATTAAGTTCTGCGATCGTCACGCCTTTAGAAACTTGTTGGTCTAAATTGCCACGAGACATAGCTTCTGCGGATTGAATCAAGTGCAATATAGGGAGAGAAATCCAACGAGAAGTGCAAATTCCTAACACTGTAGCGATGCCTAATGCGACAATACACAGCAAAATGGTAGTGCGAGTATTGGCATTAATTTCTGCCATAAAGTCTTTTTCTGGCACAACTATCACGATTAGCCAATCTAATCCTGATTTATCTTGATAAGGTATTATTTGTAAAAATTCCCGTGCGCCATCTATCTCTAAAGTTAGTTTCTCTCTCCCACTAATTTTGCTGAAATCACCAAAGCGTTCTTGTAAAAATTTCGCCGTCAATTTTGTTAACTTATTTTGACTATTAATAGCTGGAAGTCGTTGTAATGTTTCGTTTTTACCTGTCGAGTAGAAAGGATGTTCCCTTGTGGAACTGGCAACCAATAGCCCGGAACGTTCTAAAATAAAAGTCTGTCCTGACTTGCCAATTTTCAACTTACTCAGGAATCGATTAATATCTAACAAAACTAGGTCTGTAGCTACAACTCCCCTTAGCTTGTGGTTTTGATTGTAAATGGGAGTCCCAAGAGTTATGGCAAGTTGAGGTCTTCCGCGAAAAGCATAAATATCGCTCCAGATTGATTTACCTTGGGTAGCGACGGCAAGATACCAAGGGCGACGACGCGGGTCGAAGTTTGGTATGGAACCGATTAACTTTTGCGTCAGTTTCCCTTGGCTATCGGTGGCGTAGCCGTTCATGTTGTAACCTGTGGCGCGATCGACAATCGAAATGATCAAACCTTCTTCATTAAAGTTGTTGATTCCATAAAATTCGCCTTTCTCGTTGCCAACTTGAATCACACTAACTCCCGCAAACAATTTAATTTTTTGTAAAAAGTATCTGTCCATACTGCGGGGTTTTTCAGGATTGAGATATCCTAGATTAATTGCATCTAAAACGTTTTGATTAACGATATAGGGTTTTTGTAAATAATTATGGAGGTGTTGTTCGATGCGATCGCCTATTTCCCGCTGCAATTGAATCACAATATTTTCTACTGCCTTTTGTCCATTGCGTAAAGAAAGCCATCCTGTTAATCCCACCACTGTAAAAATTTGTAATACAAAAGGAACAATTAAGATAAATCGCAGGTGTAATTTCATATTCTCACTTATAAAATGCTTTTCATAGTTCTTAGTGTAGTTATAATATCACTTTTTTGAGCCAAATAAATTGAGGTTTTTAACCAGATCAGGAAAAGCCAGAACTTGCTGAGCATTTTGTGGTGCAGTTAGCACAGTAGTTACAAAGAATTGATTTTTGACCGCTTTAGTTCTAAAATGGGTAAAATAAATAGTGAACTTAGTTAATTAAAACTTCAATTAAGATTAGATATAAGATAAGGATTATGAGTGGCACACCCAAATTTTCGGAAGCAGAAATCGCCGAATGGAAACAAAAACTATTAGAAGCTCAACGTCAGAGACGGGCGAAAATTGAAGCAAGACGACGACAAGAAGCAGAAGAATTAAAACGACAAAGACAATTAGAAGATTCGCGTCACAAACTGCAGTAAGTCCTGTAAATAATCGGCTAATGCTAAACAATAGACATTTCCAGAATTACAAGGTGCATTACCTGAAAACCTTGTAGAGACGTTATATATAACGTCTCTACAAGGTTTTTTGGAGATGTTTAATAAACAATTAGCCGATCGCCAGTTAATTTGCTTAATGAGAATTGAACCAACCTAATCTAGTTTTTCTTTCACTTTGTCGAGCGCATCACTAGCAGCATTCTTAATTCCATCCAGCAAATTTTGGGCTTGATCTTTAATATCTGCCGCTGTATTCAAAGCCGCTGCTTGCGCTTGTTTGATTTCTCCTTCCGCTTTCATTTTGCGATCGCCAGTCAACTCACCCGCAGCTGCTTGTAATTTGCCTTCCGCATCTTTAGCCGCCGCTTTAATTTTGTCTTCAATGCTCATAATTCCTCTTCAGAAAATAATCTAATTATCAAGCTATATGCACCAGGAAAAAATGTCAAGTAGTACGTTGTTGCGCTGGATTCGCGCTTAGCACAACAACGTACCAAACTAAGGCAAAGAAACAAAATCAGCCTGAGTAATTAAATTAACAGCAATTCCATTCAAAGTTGCCAACAACTCATTACTAACCAGCTGAGTAATTACCGTATTATTTCCACTTTGGGTAAAGGCCAATTGTGCGAAAGTCAACCCACCAGATAAAGCCAAGAAATCTACCCCATCTTGGAAATCAGTAATCACATCACCACCCTTACCAGCAGCTAACACAAATTGGTCACTTCCATTACCACCAGTCAGAGAATCATTACCCAAATCACCACTGAGGAAATCATTCCCATCACCACCAATCAAAGTGTCATTTCCTTGACCACCATAAAGAGAATCATTTCCACTATCACCACTTAGCCAATCTGTCCCTTGATTGCCAAAGATTAAATCATCACCTTTCCCCCCACAAATATCATCAATATCAGTATCAGAAACCCCTGTTCCATTACCCCCGACGAGGGTATCATTGCCCTCATCACCACAGATAAAATCGTTACCTAAATCGCCAAACACCAGATCATCTCCGGCTTCTCCGAACAGATAATCTTGCCCTTGACCACCACGAATCGTGTCATTACCATCCTCACCAAAGATAAAGTCTTTGCCAGTATTACCGTGAAGCAAATCATTACCTTCACCGCCAAAGATCACATCATCATCGGTACTTCCTGATAAATCATTAGCACCATTGCCAAATACAGTATCGTCGCCTTTATCACCAGCTAAAATGTCATCGCCTTTATCGCCGTAGATGATGTCATTACCTTGACCGCCGCGCACGAAATCAGTATCTTGACCGCCGCGCACCGTATCATTACCTTCATTACCCTGAACATAATCCTGATTTTGGTTCCCATTGAGAAAATCGTCGCCTTCTCCACCAGCAACCCAATCGTCATCGGTACTACCAAAAACTTGATCGTTTCCGGTTCCACCAACTAAATTATCATTACCTCCTTCACCAAGGAGAAAATCATTGCCAGCAAAACCGAAAATCTCATCATTTCTAAAGTTGCCGACCTGAAAATTAGAGTTATCATTACCATCTAGGAGATCGTCAAATGGATTTAAATTGATGAATACACCGGGCAAATTATTCAGATCGGGAGCCGTAATATAATCACAGAAACAATCTTCTAGATCGGCGATCGCAATACTAGCATTAACAGCACTGCCAAGGTTATAACCAGTTCCATTATTTAAAACCAGTTGAACAGTTTTATTGGGATCAAATACACTGTCAGTAAGTGGGGCAACGTTTAAGGTAGCGGTAGTTTGGAAAGCTGCAATGGTAAAACTATTAGCAGTTAGGTTGATAATGTTAGTACTTGTGGTTAAGTTGTAATCAGTATTCTGAGTAGCAGTTCCGGCTAAACCATAGTTAATCGTCAAACCACCTGCGGGGGCGGGACTATCCAAGATAATGATAAAAGTGGCGTTGACTAGACCTCTTTCTCCGGCAAAACCTTGAGAGGTAACGTTAACAGTGGGTGTATTATCGGCAATGGTCACACTGGCTTTAGTAGTAGCCCCTAAAGTGTAGTTACTAGCACCACTTTCCAAGGTGAGTTCGACAGTTTCATTCGGGTCAAACACGGTATCTTCAACGGGGCTGACGTTTATGGTAGCAGTGGTTTGTCCCGCCGCAATAGTAAAAGTTTGGGCAGCTACGCTGGAAATATTGTTACCCGGTGTCAAAGAGAAATCAGTGGTGGGAGTGGCAGTTCCCCCTACCTTATAGTCGATCGTCAAACCACCTACGGGGGCGGGGCTGTCCAAAGTAATGATAAAAGTACCGTTGTTGCTACCTCTTTCGTTGGCATTTGTGCCTGGGGCAATGGTGAGGGTGCGGACATCATCGGCAATGGAGAGGGTGGCGTTTTTGGTAGCACCGACATTGTAGTTAGTTCCAGCATTTAACGTGAGTTGGACGGTTTCTCCTGGATCTTTCACTCCATCGTCTACAGGAGTAACGTTTAAGGTAGCTTTGGTTTCTCCAGCTGCGATCGTAAAACTGTTAGTAGTTAGGTTGGCAATTTTGTCGCCTCTGGCAATAGTGTAATCAGTAGTGCGGGTAGCTGTTCCCGCCACACTGTAGTTGATGGTCAAACCACCTGCGGGGGCAGGGTTATCTAAGGTAACGAGGAAAGTGCCATCGATCGTACCTCTTTCACTAGGATTTGTCCCTGGCGCAATAGTAATAGTCGGGAGAGTCGGGAGATTTGGAATAACGGGGGGAGTAACATCATTATCGGCAATGGTCAGAGTGGCATTATTGCTAGCACTAACCGTATAGCCAGTTCCATTATTTAACGTGAGTTGGACAGTTTCATTCGGGTCAACTACGTTGTCATCAAATGGGTTGACATTTATTGTGGCAGTGGTTTGTCCGGCTGCAATAGTAAAACTGGTGGGTGTAATGGCGGTAAGATTGTTGCCTGTGGCTAGGTGGTAGTCGGTGTTATTGGTAGCTGTTCCGGCTACACCATAGTTGACGGTTAAACCGCCTGCGGGTGCGGGTTTGTCTAAGGTGACGACAAAGGTGCCGTTGCTGCTACCTGCTTCGCTGGGATTTGTACCTGCGGCAATGGTGATAACTGGGGGAATAATCGGAGCCGCTACATCATCATCGAGAATGGGGACAATAGCCTGAGTGATGGTACCGAGCTTATAGTTACTACCACTGGTTAAGGTGAGTTGGACGACTTCAGTTGGCTCAACATCAGTGTCGTCAACAGGGACGACATTTAAGGTTGCAGTGGTTTGGAAAGCAGCAATAGTAAAACTGTTGGGCGTAACTGTGGTGATGCCGTTGCCTTTAGCTAGATTGTAATCAGCAGGACGGGTGGCTGTTCCGCCAATGTTATAGTTGACAGTTAAACCGCCTTGTGGGGCTGGTGTGTCTAAGTTAATGGTAAAGGTACCGTTAATGTGACCTTGTTCTCTGGCAAGTGTGGTAGAACCAAGGGTGACAATGGGTAACAGGCTGAGTTTGGCTACGTAGGTGTCTAAGTTTCCTTTAGAAGTTAGAAGTTTAGTTCCGAAACTGGCGTTGCCATTGAAAGCGCCTGTGATGTAAGCATTGCCGCTATTGTCGGTGGTAATACTTCTGCCTTGATCGGCACCACTACCCCCCATACCGATCGCTGAAGTGACATTGCCACTGCTGTCTAGTTTAGCTACGAAGATGTCATTGCTACCTTTGGAAGTCAGGGTAACACTCCCAAAGGTGGTGCTGCCAGTGAAAATACCTGTGGTGTAGACATTACCACTACTGTCGGTGGCGATGCTGTTACCTCCGTCACTACCGATAGAACCAAAACTTTTCGCCCAAGCAACATTGCCACTGCTGTCCAGTTTAGCTACGAAGATGTCAGTGCTACCTTTGGAAGTCAGGGTAACACTGCCAAAGGTGGCGCTGCCAGAGAAAACACCTGTGGTGTAGAGGTTGCCACTACTGTCGGTGGCGATGCTGGAACCTGTGTCAGTACCGATAGAACCAAAACTTTTCGCCCAAGCAACATTACCACTGCTGTCCAATTTAGTTATGAAGATGTCAGCGTCGCCTTGGGAAGTCAGGGTAACACTCCCAAAGGTGGCGCTGCCAGTGAAATTACCTGTGGTGTAGACATTACCGCTGCTGTCGGTAACGATGCTATTGCCAGCATCGCCGCTGGCACCACCGAAACTTTTCGCCCAAGCGACATTGCCACTGCTGTCCTGTTTAGCTACGAAGATGTCAAAGCCGCCTTGGGGAGTTAGGGTCGTACTCCCAAAAGTGGCCTTGTCACCGAAATAGCCTGTGGTGTAGAGGTTGCCACTATTGTCGGTGGCGATGTCGTAGCTTATGTCATTATTATCACTTCCGTAACTTTTCGCCCAAGTGAAATTGCCATTGCTCTCCAGTTTGGTTACGAAGATGTCATTCTTACTGTTGGTGGAAGTCAGGGTCGTATTCCCAAAGGTAGCGCTGCCAGAGAAAACACCTGTGGCGTAGAGGTTGCCACTACTGTCGGTGACTATAGCCTTGGGACTATTGCTGTCAGTTCCAGGGATACTTTTTGCCCAAATCACATTACCACTGCTGTCCTGTTTGGTGATGTATACATCACTGTTTCCCTGGGAAGTCAGGGTCGTATTCCCGAAGGTGACGCTGCCACTGAAAAAACCTATGCTGTAGAGGTTGCCGCTACTGTCGGTGGCAATATCGTAGCCAGCATCAGGCCCAGTACTACCGAAACCTTTTGCCCAAATAACTTCAGTCATTGTGAACTCCTTTGAATAATGAAAAATTGCAGAAATAATTTACTTTACTGTGAATAAAAAGAATTGCGATCGCGATGGGTAGGTGCGTCAGAAGTTCAAATCCTGATTCTCCCAAGCAAATGTAGTGTCTGACGCACCCGAAGGATTCTATAAACGACCTTCGTCTACGTCGGTGAATGTGTAGTTGTAGAACTCGTCTCCGGTGGCGACGTTGATGATTGTGATTCTGGCGGCTTTGCGATCGTAAATGACTCGCACTCGTCTATCCGATCCGATAAAGGTGTTGCCGGATGTCCGTCTGAGCACTCCTGAATATTTGAACTCTCCTTCAGTAATCCGAACAGTGATTTCGTTAGGAGTTTTTTTGGTGATTACGGTGACTGGGGTGGGGGAGGAACTACTGGTTGTAGATGAGTTGGATTGATTATCATTGCTAGAACCTGTATCCCAGTAAACGTAGATTGATTGATTGGCAAGGCGATAAATCTGTCCTTTGTCGCCTAGTCCTGATTGCCGAAAGGCACGTTGCCCGTTTTGATCTTGATAGTTACCTGGTTGATTGCCTACTGGACGTAGTTCGTAGCGTCTACCATTTTCCAGTTGAATGCTGACAAAACCTTGTCTTTGGGAAAAGGTACAAGGGCCTGTAGAAGTGGCCCGATCTTCGCCTTTGGGGTAAACATCGCAACGGGCGGTTACGGTGTCGGCTTTGGCAGCAAGGGTAATGCCCAGGGATGTGATAGAGAGAATAGATGTTAGGAGAATGGTTTTGATTTTCATGGTTATTTTTTAGGGTGTGTTTTCATGCTTTGGAGATCCCCCTAAATCCCCCTTAATCAGGGGGACTTGGAATTCGATCGCCCTAAATCCCCCTTGATCAGGGGGACTTGGAATTCGATCGCCCTAAATCCCCCTTAATCAGGGGGACTTGGAATTCGATCGCCCTAAATCCCCCTTGATCAGGGGGACTGGGAATCCGATCCCCCTAAATCCCCCTTAATAAGGGGGACTTAGAATCCGGTTGCCCCCTTGATCAGGGGGACTGGGAATCCGGTTCCCCCCTTATTAAGGGGGGTTAGGGGGGATCGAAGCGGGGGTTAGCGATCGCAATCTGCCTTGGGAGCATAAACAATAGCTGCATACCGTCCATCGGTGGTTCTAATGGCGACACAGTTTCCGGTGCGGGTTTCTCTCCAGTTGCTATAGGCGCTGTCTGCTTGTTGAGTTGCTTTCACCCAAACGTAACCGCGATCGCGCAAAGTATTTTCGGCTTGTCCGGCTCTTGCGCCTACCAAATCTTCTAAGTTTGATACAGATTCACCCACGCGAACTTGGGCGGTGTTTGAAGTATTTCTGAAATTTGAGGTATCTCTGGAATTTGAGTTATTTCTGGAAGAGGAACGATTATGATTACTGCCGCTAATCAGTCCGACGATTAATGCCCCAACAGCCGCACCTGCAACCACTTCACCTACTGATGCGCCATGATTACCATCGTGGGAAACGTTGGGAGAATGTTGACTGTCTAACCTGACGGATAAACGGTGTCTGGCTCCATCTTCTTCCCAAGTAAATACTCCTCTGTCAGGTTCATCTCTAAAGCGGACGTTGTGGACTTCATCGTGGGTTTCTACTTGCAGCGATTCTCTATCTGGGCCAAAAAACCGATACTGAGATCCGTCGTCTAGTTCAACTACGAAGATGATTGTGCTGCCTTGTTGTTTTTGTTTGATGACACAATACCCGTCAAATCTAGGATATTGAGAACTTTCTTCGGTTAGTTTGCAACGACCTTGGGCTCTGGCAAGGGTTTCTGCTGAAGCTGTGGGTATGAAGGGTAAAAGCCAAGTGGCAATGGTTAATCCTACAGTCCCTAATGCGGTCAATTTTTGGTTCAAGTTAATTTTCATTGGTTACTCCTAATAGAAAAAAAGTGATACTAACTCAAGTTGCTAGTTACGTTTAGTAGGGTGCGTCAGATGGCAAAATTTTGGAGAGAGATCGCTAAATTTCGGCTTCTGACGCACCCTACAACTAGGCAATGCTGCGCGATCGTAATGGCTCGAACTAATGGTTTTTTCATGAAATAACCGCAGTCTTGATGCGCTCTCGCAACCGTGCCAATTCCTCACGCCAGGAGGCAACTAGAGGATCGGTTTCTACATCTTTTCCGTCATGATTAACCCGCCATTTGCGAATTGCCAGTTCGTTCTGTGCCCGGACGATCGCTTTTGATGTGCGTCGATCTAACCCAGGAATGCGACGAGTGGCAAATAAGCGATCGCCCTTCACCCCCTCATATTCCCCAGGCGTAATCACTGGTTCTTTTTCATCTGCCAGTCCATCTCGAATCACCTGCAACTCCCAATTACCGCTTTGCCAGAGCATTACCCCCACTATCAGAAAGAATGGGAAAAAGCCGATCGCTCTGATGGCACTATGCTGAAACCACTGGTTGAGAAAAGGTTCAACAACCGCAGAAACGGCTGGTTTGGCAGGTTCATGTGCAGCGATCGATTTACCCGTCACCAGATAGATCGCTAAGAAAAGAATTAGACCGATCCCATTATTGAGGAAGTGCCCTACAAAACCCAACAACCAACCAGTTACGGGTGCCGCATACCGCAGCCATTTACGAGTTGTTTGGCGAGCTAAACCAAGTCCCATACCAAATAGACCTGAGTACAGAGCGTGTCCGGCTAAACCAAAGAGGGCAAAGCGATCGGCCATTTGAAAATATAGCGGCACATCCCCTGTAGCGATAAATCCTTTCGCCACATAAAACGGCGCTTCCAGCAGATTGAAGCCAATCCCTACTAGCGCACCGTAAATAAACCCATCCCGCACTCCATCAAATTCGGATTTGAGAAGCCAGAATAAAAGCAAAATCCCTAATCCTTTGGTGGTTTCTTCGACAATTGGACCTGCCAAAGGTGCGCCAATAACTGTTTTGGCATCAGAACCATAAATAGTCTGAAGGATGGGGGTTGTTTTTACCAGATTGGCAATATTTTCAATTATCCAGGTGTTAATTGGGTAGGCTAGCGCAGTTGCGATCAAGGCACCCCAGAGAATGGCAATTAGGTAAAGCCACTTTGATTCTGGTTCGCGCCGATCTAAAAACCACAAAATTGCCAGAGGAATAATTGAGATTAGTAGTGTTCCTGCCAGACTAAGGAGAAAGATTTGAAAACCCGCAGGAGACATACCGCCAAAAAAATTGCGAATCAGGACTCGCGCACTGATAATTACCAGCACTGCCAGAAAGAGAACGATCGGTATCGCTTTGCGGGGGTGACTTAACGGTGAATCATAGAGGATTCTGGCTCGGTTGGTTAATGGCATAAGCACCTCGATCGCTGTTCAAAGTTATTCATTGCCTTTGGATAACGCTTGAACGGTATCGGTTTGGGCGGGAAGGATCGGGCTGAGGGAGGCGATCGCTAACCCAATACTGGCAGATGCTATGAGTTTGTTGTTCCAGTTGATTTTCACAAGTTACTCCGCATACATGAAAACAAGCTATTTGTACACTGACTTACGAGCTAATTTCGTTTTTATTTCATCGCATTAAGAATATAGCAAGAGGCGTGAATAAACATAGAAATATTTCTAAAAATCTAGGGGAAAAATCTGGCTTGTAATTGATGTTTTTTTTCATTTAATTCAGATAATAAATGAGTATTTTTAATTATAAATTTTGGTCAATCGTTTAACTTAGAAACGTCAGATAAGCTAATTGATACCGCATAAATTAGCTCATTTAAGTCATTTAAGCATCTGCAAAGTTTTTGGGACTTGAAAACACAAATGTTAATCTAGACTTTTATTTATTGTATGGTAGAATAGATATCAGTTAAATCAGTTAAGGTTTTGGTTAAGTGATTTAATGTTTTTAGGGTAGCCAGAAAATATTACGTCCATGAATCAAGTAAAAAAATCTCATGGAAAACGGAAACGGGGAGTTGGACTCAGTACCAGTGGGTTGCGTCGTCTGAATCAAGCAATTCGGGTTGTGGAAACGGAAGAGAATCAAGGGAAGCAGTTTACAGCGGAACAATTGAGCGATCGCACAGGTATTTCTACCAGTACCCTAAGTCGCCTGTGGACAGGAAAAACGGGGGTCGATCGTCGTAGTTTACACCTGTTATTTAACGCATTTAATTTAGATTTGTGGGAAAGCGATCTTCAACAGGTGGGTGAAGAGGCGGAAAATACTAGGTTGATAACAGAAAAGGAGTCATTTCCTACGACTACACAAATACGTTATCCTAGTGGGCCTGTGCCAATTGATTCTAACCTTTATGTGAGTCGATCGGGAGTGGACGATCGCACTTTTCAAGAAATCCAACAACCAGGTTGTGTGATTCGGATTAAAGCGCCTAGCGGATTTGGAAAAAGTTCTTTGGTTTTACGAATTATCGATTATGCTAATCTTATGGGATATGCGACAGTGGCGATCGATCTGCAACAAGCAGATAGCGAAACTTTAGCAAATACTCACAGTTTTTTGCAATGGTTTTGTAAGGTAATTTCTCTCAAGTTAAAGTTAGATTCTAATATCGATCAATATTGGGATGATTTACTGGGAAGTAAATTGAGTACAACTTTGTTTATGCGCGAGTCGATTCTGGCGCAATTTGACGCTCCTTTGGTATTAATAATTAACGAAATTGAACGGATTTTCGAGTACTATGATACAGCAAAAAATCTGTTACCGTTATTGCGATCGTGGCACGAAGAAGCACAGCAAGATCCAGTTTGGAAAAAACTCCGGTTGGTAGTTGCTTATTCCACAGATGCTTATTTACCTTTGGATATTAATCAATCACCTTTTAATATTGGGTTGCCTATACCGTTACCGGAGTTTAATTTAGAGGAAGTGGAAAGTTTGGCGAGTGTTTATGGTGCGATCGATAATGATATAAATGAGTGCAAAAGCGTCCTTTCCTTGACTGGTGGTAATCCTTCTCTAGTGGCAATTGCCCTCTATCATTTACAACAGGGAATGACATTAAATGAACTATTAGAATCTGCTTGTACTCTGAAAGGAATTTATCATAATCCTTTACAAAGGATGCTGGCACAAATTAACCAAAATTCTCAATGGATTGATTGTTTAAAACTTTTGGCGAATGGAGAAACTGCAATTGCTATTGACTCGATTCTCGCTTATAAATTAGAAGGAATGGGATTGATTAATCCTAGTGCTAATGGATGGCAGTTGAGTTGCGAACTTTATCGATCGTTTTTTCAAAATTATCTGTTTAATTAGAGTTGTATTGATGAATTTAGATCGGCTTCGAGAATTCCGAGAATAATTGCCATTAATATTTCTAAGTCATCGGGAACTCGGTAAAGTGTAATGTCTTGAATAATGTGCTTGTTGTGTTGATTCAGGTAGCCAAAAACCCAGGCGTTACCGATCGTAACTGCACCGTATACTTGTTTTTTTTCTTCGGCTTGAGCGATCGCAATTAACTCAACAGCTAATTGTGTAAATCCTTTGGATAAATCATCTTTTTTCGCTTCAATTACCACTAATTCTTGATTGAGTCGTAATAAATAATCTAATTCTCCTTTCATCCAATCGTTAACTTTCAGGGAATATTCAATCCGTAACTGACATTGAGAAAAACGGGCAACTTCGATCAATAATGGTGCAACTAACAATTCTCGTTTTGCTGTTTCGCTGGAGAGAACTACTAAAGGCAAAATCTCTTCAATTTGTTGTTTGATAGCAGGAAGACGCTCACTTTTTCGAGAAGATTGAGGTAGTTTCAAGCGTTGATTAACGTAACTGTAGCCAAATTCGGCTAAAATGCGATCTGTATCGTAAGGCAATTCATAATAGGAACGAAAAGTATAGGATTGTTCTGGATCGAGAATTTTGAGTTGCGTCATATAGTTGGAAATATATTAAAGTGATATCTTGCACTTGCGTTTTTAGTCCGCCTGCGAATCAATTCGCAGGCTAATAGCGAAAGTCCATTAAAATGGACTGAAAGCATCACAATTCTATTAAGTATTTTATACCAAATCCGGTTTAAATACCCCGCTATTCTTTAGTCACTATTCGTAGGGTGCGTTAGTGTTAACGTAACGCACCATCCCACCATATTTAGTATCAGTGCGTAAGTCCTATAAGTATTTTAGTCCTCTTTAGAGCGGTTCACGGGCGGGAATGCCCGTTAGCGATGAAAGAAACAATTTGTCTCTTAGGAGGAGTTTAGCTATTAGCCTGGAAATTGATTTCCAGGCGGATTTCGGAATTGGTGCAAGATTTTAGTGGGATGGTGCGTTACACTGGCGTTAACGCACCCTACGAATAGATCGATCGCTGATGAATTCTTTTCGATACAAAGTTGGCGGATGTCTTCAGGCGGATGCACCTAATTATGTGGTGCGACAAGCTGATAAGGAACTTTATCAGACTCTTCAAACTGGGGAGTTTTGCTATGTTTTCAATGCGCGACAGATGGGAAAATCATCGTTGTTGGTGCGGGTGAAAGAACAACTTCAGCAAGAAGGTGCTCAATGTGCTTATATTGATATGACTCGCTTGGGGAGCGATCGCATTACCCCCGAACAATGGTATCGTGGCATTATCGTTAGTTTGTGGCAAAGTTTCGGATTACTGGGAAAAGTAAATTATCGGGAATTCTTCAAAACATATCAAGATTTATCATTAATTCAATGTCTGACAGTGTTTGTAGAAGAGATTTTATTTGGAGAATTTCCCACAAATCCGATTTATATTTTTATTGATGAAATCGATAGTTTGTTGAGTTTGGAATTCTCAACGGATGATTTTTTTGCTTGGATTCGTTCTTGCTATAATCAGCGATCGCACGACTCCCGCTATCAACGCTTCAACATGGCATTATTCGGGGTGACAACTCCCTCAGATTTAATTGCGGATAAACAACGCACACCTTTTAATATTGGACAAGCGATTCAATTAGATGGATTTACTGCAACGGAAGCAACGCCTTTAGCAGAAGGACTTAAACCTGTGGTGGAAGAACCGATCGCTACCCTAAAAGCAATTTTACACTGGACGGGCGGACAACCTTTTCTCACCCAAAAACTTTGTCAATTAGTAATTTATGTAATTGAACAAACTGGGGCAACTTTGTTGCAAGTTCCGCCAGGGATGGAGTCATACTGGGTGGAAGAATTGGTGAAAACTCATGTTTTAGAGAACTGGGAAACGCACGATGAACCTGTGCATTTGCGGACGATTCGCGATCGCTTATTCTGGAATCAAAACCGCACGGGAAGATTGCTGGGAATTTATCAACAACTTTTGCAAGGGGAAATTGTTCTTGTTGATGATAGTCGGGAACAGATGGAATTGTTGTTGTCAGGATTGGTGGTGCGTCAGGGCGATCGACTAGCGATCAAAAATCCAATTTATCAAAAAGTTTTTGATTTAAATTGGGTAAAACAGCAATTAAGCTATCTTCGTCCTTATGCGGATGCGATCGATAATTGGGTAACTTCCGGGCGCAGCGATGTTTCCCAACTGTTGCGCGGAGAATTTCTCCTCGACGCGCAACGGTGGGCACAGGAAAAAAGTTTGAGCGATTTGGATTATCAATTTCTCGCTGCGAGTCAGGAACTAGAACGACAACTGATCGAACAACAATTAATCGCCCAACAGGAAAGCGAAAGGTTTTTTCGGCAACTTGCGGAAGCTGTGCCCCAAATGGTTTGGATTGTTGAGCCGGATGGTAGACTTTCTTATATTAATCAACCAGGTGAGGTATTTTTGGGGCGTTCCCTGGATGGGATTACTGATTGGAAACGCTTAGAAGTTGTGCATCCTGAAGATCGATCGCCAAGTCTCGCTGCTTGGAAACAAGCTCTAGAAACGGGAGAACCTTATGAAGTAGAATTGCGAATGCAAGATGGAGAAGGGAAATACCGCTGGTTTTTAAATCGGGCAATTCCCATTCGAGATAGCAGCAATGAAATTATCAAATGGTTTGGTGTTAGCACCGATCTAGATAACCTGAAAAAAGCCGAAGAAATCAAACGATTGCAAGAAGTGGAAAAACGGCTAGTGCAAGAACAACGGGCGAGTCGTTTGCAAAGATGGCTTTTAGGAACTGTGAGTTTGGCGTTTGTAATTGCCAGTGGATTGGGATTTTACGCTGTGCTTCAACAACAGAAAGCTAACTGGCGCGAGGTAGAAGCGATCGCAAACGCCTCCGAAGCTGAATTTGCTTCTGGAAATCGCTTAGATGCTTTAGTCACGGCGATGAAAGCTGAGACTCGCCTGAAAACCTTACTGGGAGTTCCCTCTGAGTTAGTTAGATCTGTCAATCATAACTTGCGTCGGGCAGCGTTTCAAGTAGTTGAACGCAATCGGTTGAATGGACAAAAAGGGAGAGTGTACGGAATCGCCATTAGTCCAGATGGGCAAACAATCGCTTCCACCTATCAACAATCTACAATTATACTTTGGAAAAACGATGGCACTTTGGGGAAAACTCTCAAAGGTCATCAAGGTGCGGTGATGGATGTGGTGTTTAGCCCCAATGGAAAAACCTTGATTTCCGCTGGGGATGATGGCACAGTTCGGTTATGGAATCGGGATGGTAAACTGTTAAAAACTCTGAAAGCTCATCAGGGTGTGGTGCGATCGATCGCCGTCAGTTCCAATGGACAATGGATTGCTTCAGCGGGAGAAGATAACCTAGTAAAACTCTGGCGCAGTGATGGAACTTTGGTTAGATCCTTAAATGAACATCGTGATTTCGTTTGGGATGTGGCGTTTAGTCCTGATGGAAAGGCGATCGCTTCTGCCAGTTGGGATAATACAATAATCCTGTGGAATCTCGATGGCACCAAAATTCGGACGCTAAAAAACCCCATTCCCTCAGAAAAAGGACAAAATCGCTTAATCAGTGTAGCCTTTAACCCCGATGGTCAAACCTTAGTAGCGGGAGATTGGTATGGCAATATTGTCTGGTGGAATATGCAGGGAACTCTTCTGCACAAAGCATCAGAACACCATAGCGCCGTCATCAGTTTAGCATTCAGTCCAGATGGGCAAACCTTGGCTTCTGGCAGTTGGGATGACACAATTAAAATCTGGAATCCATCTGCTGCGGTGACTAAAACTTTGTCAGGTCATCCTAGTGGGACTTGGGAAGTGGTATTTAGCCCCGATGGAAAAAGCTTAGTTTCTGGTGGAGAAGACAAGCTAGTTCGCATCTGGCAACTTTCGTCAGATTTCTTGACGGTGTTGCGAGGACATCGCGCTTCGGTGTGGAATGTGGCTTTTGCGCCTGATGGCAAATCTGTGATTTCCTCAAGTGCTGATGGTACGATTAAGCGTTGGAGTCGTCAGGGAAAACTTCAGCAAACTCTAACTTCGGGTGATGATGAGGTGTGGGCGGTGGATGTTAGTGCTGATGGTCAAGCTTTGGCATCTGTTAGCAATGATGGGTTTCTCCGTTTATGGACTGCTGATGGTAAGTTAGTGCGAACTATCAAGGCGCATAATGATAAAGCGTTTGATGTGGCGTTTAGTCCTGATGGAACTGTTCTAGCTTCTGTAAGTTGGGAGGGAACAGCAAAACTTTGGCATCGAGATGGCACTTTACGCCAATCTCTGACTCAGCAAAAAAGTCATTGGAATGCGGTTGCTTTTAGCTTGGATCAAAAATGGTTAGCGATTGCTGGTGGAGAAGGAAAAATTGAACTTTGGCAACGGGACCGAACAGGACAGTTTCAACTTAAACTTAATTTGAAAGCTCATGAATATAATGTCTGGGATGTTGCTTTTAGTCCAGATAGTCAGATTTTCGCTACTGCGAGTGAGGATGGAACGATTAAACTTTGGTCGTTGGATGGGAAACTGATTCGGACTTTGCGGGGACATAGCGATCGCATCAACTCCATCACCTTCATTCCCGCCAACTCTGGACTCCCAAAAGCCTGGGGTGTTGTCCTCGCTTCTGCCAGTTGGGACAAAACTATCAAACTCTGGAAACTAGACGGAACAACACTTGCAACCCTAGAAGGACATGAGGAAAGGGCGCTGGATGTAGCTTTTTATCCAGCGACTGAGAATAGAGGGGCAATGTTAGCTTCGACGGGGTTGGATGATGTGGTGATTGTTTGGGAGATCGATCGAGTGTTAGATATTAACCAGATTTTGAATTTTGGTTGTACCTGGACAAGGGATTATTTGCGCGATAAACCTAACGGTTCGCTAGGCGATCGGAATCCGGCTAACAGTAGACTGGGTGAAGGCGATCGCACAAAAAATTCCAGCCGTTGTAAATGATTCAGTATTACTATTAACCCATAAACCTCGTTTACAAATAACTAAAAAACTTTACGAACCCGGATGGACTTCCAACTGCTATACCCTCAACTGCTAATCCAAATACTGCTGGGACTGCTCTCTGTCCTATTTGCCGAAGTGGTACGGGATGCCTATCACCTCGCAGGGCACTACTGGAAACCTTTACAAAGCTTCCATAACCTGCATCACAAAGCCTATCGCCGTGATTTGAGCATGACTAGCTTTGAGGCTTATAAGAAAGCACAATTGTACAATGATGTACCTGAGTCTCTGGTAATGGTCCAAGTAACGGCTTTAGCAGCAGGAATAGCTCAGAGCTTTGGAATATATGGAATGTGGCTCGGTGTTTTGTATTCTTTTGTCTTTGTGATTCCTGCGATCGCACGCTCCCAAGGACTTTTGCTCGTCACTGATTTTGCTCATAAACAAGGAGATCTCGTCGAAATACCTTCCCAATGGACAGTGAATCGTACTTATCACTGGCGACATCATTTCGATCAGGGCAATGCTTACTTTTGTGGTTACTTTACATTGACAGATAAAATGTTGGGAACTGCTCTATCTTTGAAGGGAAAAGTAGTAGGAATTACCGGAGCTTCTGGTACTTTAGGACAAGCATTAATTGAAGAACTTTCCTTGCAAGGTGCTAAAGTAGTGGCTTTCACTACTAATAAATCTGCTGAATTTAAGCCAGGAATTAATGTATGTTACTGGGAATTAGGAGCAGAATCAGAGTTAATCAACCGTCTGAAAACCGTTGATATTTTGATCGTTAATCATGGTGTGAATGTACATGGCGATCGCTCCCCCGAAGCGATTATAAAAGCTTACGAAATCAACACTATTTCTGCCGTAAAATTAGGGGAATTATTTCTAGAAACTGTCACCGAATCCGACCACAAAGCGATTAAAGAACTCTGGATTAACACATCCGAAGCCGAAGTAAATCCAGCATTTAGTCCGTTGTATGAGTTGTCTAAAAGAACTCTCGGAGACTTAATTACTCTGCGTCGCTTAGATGCTCCTTGCGTGATTCGGAAGTTAATATTAGGGCCATTTAAGAGTCAACTTAATCCTTATGGTGTAATGTCTGCTCGATGGATAGCTTGGGCGATCGTAGCTTTAGCTAAACGAGATTTTCGGGACATTATTGTTACCATTAACCCGATTACTTATATCGCCTTTCCAATTAAGGAGTTTTCTCAATCTCTTTATTTCCGCTTGTTTACGTCTAAATAAGCAGGGTAGCAGGGGGGGTTCCAGGGGCTTAAGGAGTTTTTCCCTAACCCCTAACCCCTACCCCCTAACCCCCAAAATTACCACAACCCTCGGACGCTTTTAGAAGTAAATCGCAAAACGCCTGATTCTTGTTCGCTCTGATAATAAATTGTTAATTGACCCTTATCATCTAACTCAAATCTTTGGGCACCTTGCAGTGCTTTCATATATTTGGACTCCTGATTCATAATCGGTTCTTGACAAGCTTTGAAAGTTGACGCAAGTTGATTAATAGTTAATCGATCGCCCTTAATTTCATAACTACCCATAAAGCGATTACATCCACCCGAACCAGTAATGCGTCCTTGGGAAAAATTTGCTGTTAGTTCAGTTTCTTGGGGGGGAACCATCGGCGTTGGCAAGTTTGATTCTGCCATGTTTGCCAGTCGCCAACTCCCTTTGAGTGAAGAGGATTGAACCATTTCATAAGATGAAGTAGGTTTTTTTGCAGTTTGTTGTGCTACTACAGAATTGAGGGATGTAATTCCAACTGAGCCAACTATTAAAGTGACAATAAATAAAGTTTTACGGTTCATATTCTACATTGATGAATTGAAAAATTGGTGGCTAGGCATTCCCGGAGAGTTAGTTGACAGGCAAAATAAATCTCCGGCGTTAATTTGCTGTTGAATGTCTTTTTGACTCAGCCCGATCGCAGCCGATGTAATATAAAGGTCTGTGAGATTAGTTCCACCGAAAGCAACACTAGTGGGGCGTTGCACTGGCATTTTAACTCGGAAGATTTCTTCACCTGTTGAGTTAAAGCAAGCAATACACCAACCATTCCAAAGTGCAGACCAAAGATTGCCTTCAGAATCGATCGCTAATCCATCAGGTTCTACCGCTTCGTCGCTCAAATCAATGAATACACGCCGATCGCTAATCGTTCCCGTCGCCGCTTCAAAGTTGTAAGCGTAAATTTTATGTTGCGCCGAATCAGTCAAATAAAATGTTGACTCGTCGGGACTCCAACCTAATCCATTAGAAATGGTTAACCCTGTTTCCATTACCTGCCAAGAACCATCAGGATCGTAACGATATAGCGCTGCTTGTCCCGGTGCTTCACTGATGGAACCGATCCAAAAGCGTCCTTGGGAATCGCATTTGCCATCATTAAAGCGTGTGTCGGGATGGGGAAATTCAACTTGGTGAATAGGCGTGACTTCACCTGTTTGCAAATTGAGAAAAGCAAGGCTATTAGAAAGTGCTAAAAGTAGGCGATCGCTACCTGCTTTGTGAATCGCACTAACCACATTACCGACATCAAAATAGCGATCGTGTCGAGTCGCTGGATCGAACAAATGAACCCGATGATTATAGATATCGACCCAAAAAAGTCGTTGATTCTCAACATCCCACACAGGACTTTCACCCAAACGGGCACGAGCAGAAAGTACATTTTGAACAGACGATTGATTCATCACAATTGTTGCCAAATGATTCGATTTTGTTATGGAACCCGGAACTGGGAGAGTTTTGAGTTTTTAACCTGATATATTCATTTTAAGTATCCCCCCATCCCCTCCCTCGACTCAACCTTTGCCATATTCCTAATTCCAAACTCAATGAAGCGATACCTGTGTAGTTACATCGTGCCACTGTTAGTATTGCTAACAGCTTGCACAGCACCAGAAAAGCCAAGAGAACCTGTCACTCAACTGAAAGCTGTCACCCTTGACAACCGAGTGAAAATTATTGGAGGTCAAACCGTTTATGTTCCCATTTACTCTCATATCTACATCTGGGAGCGTGGTCGAACAATGGAGTTAACCAGTACGCTTAGTGTTCGCAACACTGACCTGACTCACCCAATAATTATTGCCTCTGTCAACTATTACGATAGTAACGGTAAGCTTGTCCGCAAATATTTAAAGCAACCCGTAGAACTTCCCCGATTGGCTTCCACGAATTTTATAGTCGATCAAGAAGACACCACTGGTGGTGCAGGAGCCAGTTTTATTGTAGAGTGGGTAACTCAAAAGCAAGTTTCTGAACCTGTAATTGAGGCAGTGATGATCAATGCCAGTGGCAATCAGGGAGTATCTTTGGTCAGCCCTGGTAGAGTTATCAAAACTCGCACCAATAGCAAATAATATCATGTCCGGTTAATGAGACACCGATCGCATTTCCACTGTTCCACCTCTACCTTTGGGTGCTGGTAGGTACAGAGGTATTAGTTCGAGCGCCAGTGGGTAATGCGATCGACCTTTGCCTGTTTCATGTTTTGTTTTATAAGATTAATAGGTTTGAGTGCAAAACTACTTATTGCGGAAAGCAAGACGACTAAAGAATGAATAAACGAATGTTGGATAAGCACCTGGCAAATATTCACCAGCAGTTGAGGAAGTTGATTATGCGGAGATTTTTCTTTCCCTTGTTGGGTGCTTGCTCCCTGGTATTTATCTTGACTGCTTTACCAGTTAGAGCCGCCGATCGCATCTACTTTAATTATGGCCCGCTCGATTTTTCGATTTCTGTTGATTCTTTAGAAAAGTTTGCTAAAGAAGGAAAAGTAGAGCCAGAATTAGCCTTGATTGTTAATCGCATTAGTCCAGAACAAAAGGCACAGTTACGTAATGTATTAAACTCCCGCTATCAATTTAGTTCAGTCTTAATGTCCCGATTCTTTTACTCTTCGTTTGGGCAAAGATTTCTGACTTATTTGGGAGAGTTAATTCAAGTTGAAGGAGGTCAAAATGGCTTATATGGAATTCGCTCTGCTTTAATTTTATCTACTGCTGATTCTGATGGGTTATCTCTGATTAATTTCCTGCGTAAATTTCCGACAAATATTCGGCTGAATACCAAAAGAATCATGCAACAATTTCAAGAAGTTTCCGCACTGACTTCAAAAACCAATGCTTTGGTTGCGGCTCTGCAAGAAACAAATGTCCAAGTTAAAAAAGCTGAATCATTGATCGATTTTTCCCAATTCCCAAACTTAAAAGAACCCGGTAAATTCAGTTATTCCCAGCAAACCAAAAAACTGCGAGATGCAAATCGTCAGCGTGAATTTATCCTTGAGCTTTATTTACCTAAAGTACCAAATGGCGAGAAAATACCTGTAATAGTTATTTCTAATGGAATTGGGACAAAGCTCGATCGCTACGAATATTTAGCCCAACATTTAGCCTCTCATGGTTTTGCAGTTGCCATTCCCCAACATCCCGATAGTGACGACTTACAACAGCAAGCATTTTTCCAAGGTTTATCGCCACAAATGTTTAAAACAACTGCCTATATTAATCGACCATTAGATGTAAGTTATATGTTAGATGAACTCGAACGACTGAATTCATCTGAATTTAACGGACAACTAAATCTGCAACAAGTCGGACTATTTGGTAATTCTTTCGGCGGTGATACAGCACTTGCTTTGGCGGGAGCCCAGTTCAACTTTGCCCAATTGAAAAAAGATTGTACTCCCAAAAAAAACTTAGTAAAACTATCACTTTTAGTTCAGTGTCAAGCTTTAGAACTACCGGAAAAAACTTACAACTTTCGGGACAATAGAATTAAAGCGGTGTCAGTGCTTTTCCCTGGTAGTAGCAGTCTTTACGGTGAAGCAGGTTTAAGTAAAATCAACATTCCAATTCTCTGGGGAGCCGTTGATAAAGATATTTTCAGCCCACTTTTATTAGAACAAGCTCCTGCTTTTAGTTGGTTGAAAACCAGAGACAAATATCTAGTTGTAGCCACAAAACTCGATCACCTTAATCTTAATTTTTCCAGTTTAAGTGACCTGGCATCTCCAGATCAAAATGTCGCAGACAGAGTAACAATTAAGGAACCAGAGGTTGCCAAATCCTATCTAAAAGCTTTAAACTTAGCTTTTTTCCGAGTTTATCTTACCAATGATTCTGATTATCGTCCTTTCCTTTCCGCTTCTTATGCCCAGGCAATTAGTGAAGATCCTTACAATTTGATTTTGTTAAGGTCAATAGAGCCAAAATTACTACCCAAAAAGAGTAAATGAGTCAGACGTAAAAGCAAATTTAGTACTTTGGAAAACCTCTATTTTGCATTGAGGTTTAAATTTCATCTAGGTGTCGTAGGAGTGTAATTGTGATTATTTGGATTTTGGCGTTAGCCAAATTAATGCTGCATTTTTTAAATAATGGGCAGTACGGTTATCAGATTGATGAACTTTACTATATGGCTTGTGGGGAACATTTGGATTGGGGTTATACAGAACTACCGCCTTTAATTGCGGTTCTTGCTAATTTTAGCCGATCGCTATTCGGAGATTCCTTATTTTCGATTCGGCTTTTTCCTGCTATTGCTGGCGCTTTATTAGTAGTAGTCACAGGATTAATAGTTCGGGAACTTGGTGGAGGAAAGTTTGCCCAATGTTTAGCTTGTTTGGCAATAATTTTTTCACCTTACTATCTCTTCATTCATACAATTTTAACGATGAATGCTTTTGAGCCACTGCTCTGGACATTATGTGCATTGATCATTTTGCTCAGCTTGAAATATAAATTACCTCAGCTTTGGTATCTAGTAGGATTCGTAGTTGGGATTGGTTTACTCAACAAATATTCAATGGTTTTCTTCGGATTTAGCTTGTTAGTTGGGTTATGCCTAACTCCCTATCGCCAACTCTTTTGGTCAAAATGGATTTGGACAGCAATCTTAATAGCTTTTGTCATGATTTTGCCGAATATTTTCTGGCAAAGTCAGCATGATTGGCCTTTTTTTGAACATCAAGCAGCCGCAAATCTATCTAGTAAAAAGCCATTAGCAGAATCTATGGTTGATTTATTTATTCAACCAATTTTGATGATGCAACCTTTAACCTTACCCGTTTGGTTAGCAGGAATTTACTATTATCTTCGTTCTCCCGACGGAAAACTATATCGCTTCTTTGGTTGGTCTTTTTTGGTGCTTTTTGGCATATTTTTTGTACTTGGTGGCAAATCTTATTATTTAGCTCCCATTTATCCGATATTGTTTGCGTCAGGGGCGATTATGGTTGAGAGATTTGTCCGCAATAGAAAGCTTTGGAAAACTTCGATTATAGCGGTTTTAGCTGCTAGTAGCGTATTTTTAATTCCGATGTCTTTGCCTATTTTGCCTTTGCCAACCTTACTCCAGATTTCTAAGTTTTATTCCTCAATTTATACACTTCCCGATCGCGAAAGTACAGACCTAAACTCCATAGAAGCACCTTGGCATTTTAGACAAATGCTTGGTTGGGAAGACATCGCAGCCCAAGTGAGCAAAGTTTATCACAGTCCAGTGTTAAGCGATCGATCTGACGTAGCAATTTTAACGTGGGATTATGGTTACGCATCTGCGATCGATTTTTTTGGCAAAAAGTACAATATACCAAAAGTAATTAGCGGCGCTCATGCTTATTACTTTTGGGGTCCCAGAGATTATTCAGGTAATCTCGTTATTAGCGTAGGCGGTGATTTTAATTACTTGCAAACCTTGTTTAAACAAGTTGAAAAAGTCGATACCATCACCCATGAAAATACGATCGGCATAAAGAGTGCCATTCCCATCTACTTATGCCAAGGAATTCAAGTTTCACTCCAACATGATTGGTCTGATTTCAAAGCTTATTTTGGTGAAGTTTATCGTCAGTAATAAGCAAGAAAATTCAGTAGGGGCGATTGATGAATCCCCCCTACTTTCCTAGTTCCTAGTCCCTAGTCCCTGTTCCCCATTCCCTAAGAATAATCCAAACACAAACTATCCCTAAAGGAAGCCAAGCTAGGATGCCATTGTAGCCAACCCACAGCCAATTTTTGCTGCCAGAAAATAGCATTAATGTTAGAGAACCGCCAATAGCATTTGTAGCTCCATGACCTACGCTAGCAGCCCAAACACTTCCGGTTTTTAGCCTTAACCAACCCAAAATAATCGATAATAATATTGTGAACCCAGTAAAAATTAGTAGTCCCAAAAATTGATTTTCATATCGTTCATAGCCCATAAAAATTAGCGGGTAATGCCATACTCCCCAAATTACCCCGGTGGCGATCGCTGCCATTAACGGATGTTCTGCTAGTAAGCGAATTTGTAAATAGCTACGCCAGCCAAATTCTTCGCCCCAAACAATAGGTGTGGCGACTACGATCGCTTGAATCAATAGAGTAGGTATGAGGAAAAACAAAATATTATTAGAAGTTTTTGGATTACCATCTGGTAAATTTAAGGTGGTAAAGAACTGCTGCAAAGTAAAATCTGGTTGACTTAAGTTGAAAAGAATTGCTAAGGCAATAATTACGGCTGTTACTGCTAATGGTAATAACCAAGCAAATAAATAATAGCCCCAATTATTTTTAAAATTGAGTTGGAGTCCGGCATCGGTAAAACCTTCTTTTGTCACCCATTTGCGAACGATAAAAGAAGCTAATGCTGGAGCAAATGCTCCCGGTAAAACTGCGGCTTGAAAGGCGGGATTAGTAGCAGAAATTCCAGTTCTCCAAACCATAGCCCAGTAAAGCCAAGCCGGGAGAAAAGCGATCGCCAAATAAGCCAATAATCCTTTAGTTTTTAGATTCATCACACTTTAGTTAATTCCTACAGAAAGCTATGTTAACGCGGCGCGAATCCCATCTAGCAGTTGTTGAGGCTCGATCGGTTTTGCTAGGTAAGCTTACAATATCCACCCGTTGCGGGGTCGAGTGCGGCTTGAACAATTGCTTGAAGACGATCGCGATCGTCAGGATGTATATAAGATGTATCCTGCTGAATATTCTTTGTGGGATTGAAGGTGCGATCGTTATTTTAGGCAAATTTAGGGCAGCAAGAAAGGAACTTTTTTCACAAGAACTGATGAGACAGATGTTATAGTTGAGTTTAAGATTCATTAAATTATTCACTTTAATGATTTGCATTTAGGTGCGCCACTGATAAGCATTGGCAACTCTACCCTGGCTTTGTATTGTAGTTAAGTTCAAGGAAGTGTCTAATGAGTTCCCAGTTTGCAGCCGAGCCGCAAAATTCTAAGCCAAAAAATAGGCTAAACTCTGCATTTAAGCAACTTTGGTCAATGCACTGGTGGATGGCAGCTTGCTATCTTGTATTGTTTGTTGGTGGATTTGGCATGGTACGATCGCCAGAAGGAGCAGTGCAAGGTAATCTGTATACTTTCCACAAATCGGTGGGAGCATTAACGATGGCACTGCTGACTTGGCGCATTTTTATTCTGCAACGAGTTTGGTGGCGTAAATATACACATAAGTTGCCCAAGTTCACGCCGGAATGGATTCGCGCATTCCTGCTTCATACGGCTATTTATGTGTTTATGTTAGCCGTTCCTTTGAGTGGGTTTTTTCTCTCAAATTCCTACAAACCTAACAATGTTTCGTTGTTTTGGTTGACAACATTGCCAGATATTTTTCCGGTGAATTCCGCTGTTTTGGAATTAGCCCGCAGTCTGCATTTTTGGATTGCCTACACATTTTTAGGGTTTATTGTGCTACATACAATTGACCAGAAAAAATATGTGCGATCGCTCTGGCGACGAGCCACAAAAACACTGCAAAAAAGTAGACAATCCTAATAAGAAGGGCGGGGTTATGGAGGTGGGGAGAGTTCTTAGCTTCGTTTTTTGAGTTTTGAGTTAAACTTCCCCATCTCCCCATCCCCCCATCCCCCCATCCCCTCATCTCCCTAACCCCTAACCCCTAACCCCTAACCCCTGATCCCCTAGTTGCGAATAGCATCTACCATCATTCTGGCGATATCTTTCATTTTGTACTGAGCTTCCCAGCCAAGTAATTGTTTTGCTTTGGCTGGATTTCCGCGACTGATGGCAATATCTGTAGGTCGGAAAAGACTTTGTTCTATTACTAAATATTCACGCCAATCCAGACCAAGATAACTAAATACTTCGGCGACGAAATCTTCTAATTTGTTAGTTTCTCCAGTGGCGATCGCATAATCATCAGGTTGTTCTTGCTGCAACATCAAGTACATTGCTTCTACATATTCCGGTGCCCAACCCCAGTCTCTTTGAATAGATATGTCTCCTAAAAAAAGTTTCTCTGCTTTTCCTTGGGCGATTTGCTCAGCTGTGGCGACAATTTTTTGGGTAACAAAACGTTTAGGTCTTAGAGGCGAATCATGGTTGAACAGAATCCCAGAACAAGCAAATAAATCGTAAGCTTCTCGATAGTTAGCTACTTCCCAAAAAGCAGCGGCTTTAGCTACAGCGTAGGGACTGCGGGGACGAAATGGGGTGTATTCATCGGCGGCGCGATCGCCTGTATCACCAAAACATTCGCTCGAACCTGCATTATAAAATTTGATTTTCGATCCGGTAAATCTAATGGCTTCTAATAAATTTAAAGTACCAAGAGTAACACTTTCCATTGTCTCTACAGGTTGCTCAAAAGATAACCCTACAGATGTTTGTCCTGCCAAGTTATAAATTTCATCAGGTTTAGCTTTATTAATTACTTGTAAAACGCTACGAAAGTCACTCAAAGCCATTGATTCTAGCTTGACTGATTCCCGAATTCCTAACCGTACTAAATTATCGAAATTGGAAACTTGGGCATCTCTTGATGTCCCCCAAACATTGTATCCTTTGCTTAAAAGTAGTTGAGCTAAATATGCTCCATCTTGCCCAGAAATACCACAAATTAATGCTGTTTTCATTTTTAATAACTACTAACTTGAGATTATGGAAAACAATATTTATGGCTTTCGCCAAATTGCTGTTTCCCTAAAAATATTACTACTTTCTTGCCCCAATTGGCAATTTTTTGAGACTTTTCCCTCTTTTAAAAGTCAACCATTTGAGTTGATTTTTGTAAAATTGCTAAACTCCATTATGGATATAGTGCTATATAAATGGTAAAATGAAATAAATTAACATTAATTTAATTGAAAATTTATGTTAACTAGTATTTGGCAGCGCAATAATATTGTTACTTTAGGTGAAGGAGAGCAAACTCTAGTTTTTGCACATGGATTTGGTTCCGATCAAACTGCTTGGCGGCATCAAGTTGCAGCTTTTCAGTCATCTTATAAAATAGTTTTGTTCGATCATGTGGGAGCCGGAAAATCGGATATGGCGGCTTACAGTCCACGCCGATATAGTTCTTTGTATAGCTATGCTGAAGATTTGTTGGAATTGTGCGCTCAATTGAAGCTTTCCCAGGTAATTTTAGTCGGTCATTCTGTGAGTGGAATGGTCAGTTTATTGGCGGCTTTAGTCGATCCAAGTCGCTTTAAACAGTTAATTTTTGTGGGTGCTTCTCCTCGTTATGTTAACGATCCGACTACGGGTTATATTGGGGGATTTGAACAGTCTGATTTGGATGCACTTTATGCGGCGATGTCTACTAACTATTATGCCTGGGTTAGTGGTTTTGCACCGATCGCAATGGGAAATCCCGAAAAACCGGAATTGGCGATCGAATTTGCCAACACTTTAGCCGCCATTCGTCCAGATATTGCTCAAGCAGTCGCGAGAGTAATTTTTCAATCAGATCACCGATCGGAACTACCAAATTTGAAAGTTCCGGCAGTGATTCTTCAGTCTAACAACGATATTGCAGTTCCTTTAGCTGTTGGGGAATATTTGGCAAAGAACTTGCCACAATCTAAATTAATTAATATTAATGCTCAGGGACATCTTCCTCATATCAGTGCGCCAGAAGTTGTGACAAATACTATTGCCAAATGTTTAGCAGCTTGAGCCATAATTTGAGCGTGAACTTTTTCAAAAAAGATGGCAAATTTGCATCTTTACCAGATTGTCATCCTGAAAAATTGCCGACGTTTGAACCTTTTTTGTTAGGAGGTGCAAGCCTTTTATTAATTTTTGAAATATTTAGCGGTTGTCCTCCGCTACTGTGGATTGCGCCGCTGATATTTATTTATGGTACATTGCGATCGCCATCGCGATCGATTACTCTTACTTTTCTCAGCATTTGGTCAGTGTTACTGTTATTAAATGGCGATGAATTAGTAACTCACCAGCTAATTGTTTTGGGAATAGTTGCTTCGATCGGTCCTTTAGTGCGGCAGAGTTTGGTACAGCAGGAATGGCGATCGGCAGCGCAAACAACATTAGCAACTCTGACGGAAGATGAAACAGCAACTAGTCCCGAACAAACCATCAATCAGGCGTTAATTACTTTAAAAACATTCGTTTGTGCTGATGGCGCAATTGTTCTCCGTCAATTAGATGAAGTAACAGCAGAAGCATTAGTTAGTTTACCCATTAATGCACTTCCCGATCAATTAACTAAGCCAGATTTATTTGCCGAAGCGATCGCCAAAAAACAATGTATTTATTATTCTAATTATCCGGCAATTCCTAACCCAGCAACGGTTTTAGTCGCCAAAGGAGTGCAATCTGTAGCGGTTTTACCTTTGCAGGAAGGCGATCGAATGGGTGGTGCGATCGTTCTCTTTTGGTATGAATCAGTAAATTTTTCCCCTGATTTACAACAGTTTCTCCAATCTTTGTTAGGTGGATTAAGAAATTTACTGCGGTTTCAAGATATGAACTTGCGATTAGATAAAATTCAAGCCAGATTGCGAGCGATTTTAGAAACTATTCCTCAAGGTGTGGTTTTTGTTGATGAAAGTGGCGAACAAGGTTGGCTGAATCATAATGCAGCGATGCAATTAGGACTTTCTCAAGGTGCAGTGGAACCTTATGCGATCGCGCAAGCAATGACAACACTCAGACTTAAAGCAGATAATCAGCAAGAAATTGCCAAACAAGCTATTAGTCTTTTTACTAATCCTGAAATTGAAATTCGTGATTGGCAGTGGTTTTTTAGTCAGCCACAAACACAAGTATTAAGCCTTTCTAGCACACCAATTTATTTACGAGATGTTCCCGGTCGTCTTTGGGTATTTGATGACATCACCGAACGCAAATTAGCCGAAGTTGCCACTCAGCAAGCTAAGGAAATGGCAGAATCAGCAAACCGCGCCAAAAGCGAATTTTTAGCCAACATGAGTCATGAACTTCGCACTCCCTTAAATGCCATTCTTGGGTACACCCAAATTCTGAAAAAAAACACCAATTTAACAAAACAACAACAAAAAGGTTTAGAGATTATTCATCAAAGTGGCGAACATTTATTAACTTTAATCAATGATGTTTTAGACCTTTCTAAAATTGAAGCTAGAAAGATGGAATTGCAACCGAGTAATTTTCAATTTATCGCCTTTATAGACAACTTAGTGCAAATGTTTAAAGTTCGGGTTCGTCAGGGAATTGCGTTTGGTTATGAACCCGTTGCACCTCTACCAAAATATATTCATGCTGACGAAAAACGCTTGCGTCAAGTATTGTTGAATTTGTTAAGTAATGCGATTAAATTTACTGAGCAAGGACAGGTAAAATTTAGAGTTAGTATTGTCGATCGACAACCAGAATCTTTGACGATTCGATTTCAAGTAGAAGATACGGGAATTGGCATTGCTGAGGAACAAAGGGAAGCAATTTTTTTGCCTTTTCAGCAAGTAGGGGAAAACTCACAACAGATTGAAGGAACAGGATTAGGATTAGCTATTACCCGTCAATTGGTGAGATTAATGGGTAGTGAAATTCACTTGCAAAGTGAGTTAGGAAAAGGTAGCACTTTTTGGTTCGATCTAACTTTGCCAGAAACAACTAACCAAAGTGAGATGTTGCCATTGATTAAACCCAGTATTGTCGGATACAAGGGCGATCGCAAAAAAGTTCTCGTAGTCGATAACCAATGGGAAAATCGCGCCGTATTGGTTGATCTGTTAAAACCTTTAGGATTTCAGCTTATGGAAGCAGTTGATGGACAAGATGGACTAAATAAAGCGGCTCAATTTCAGCCTGATTTAATTTTAATGGATTTGGTTATGCCTTTAATGGATGGGTTTGAAGCAATTCGCCGTTTACGAAAATCCCCCACCCTGAAAAATATTACAGTTATTGCAGTTTCTGCGAGTATATTAGACTTCGATCAAGAAACAAGTCGGCAAGCAGGTTATGATAGTTTTTTACCTAAACCTGTACGAGAAGAAGATTTATTAGAACATATACACAATCATCTCGATCTAGAATGGATTTATGAAGAAAAAGAACCGGAAACACTAAATAGAGAAGAGGAAATAAAAAACAGCGAGGTTGTCCTTTCTTCGATTAGCAAAAATCTTGCCGAACTTTCAGCCAAATCTGAGCTTGATATGCTTCTCGATTTAGCAATGCAGGGCGATTTACAAGGAATTATAGAATACTTAACGCAATTAGAGCAAACTGACGATCGCTGGATTCCCTTTACTACTCAATTAAATCAGCTTGCTAAAGCATTTGAAGAACAGCAACTTTTAGAATTAATTCGCCACTACAGAGAACAGTTATGAGTATTACCACCCCAGCTACTATTTTAATTGTTGATGACACACCAGCAAACTTAAACGTTTTGTTTGATTTTTTGCGGGATGCTGGATTTAAAGTATTAGTTGCTCAAGGAGGTAAAAGCGCACTTCAGAAAGTAGATTATGCTCCTCCTGACTTAATTTTGCTAGATATTTTAATGCCGGATCTGGATGGATTTGCAACCTGTCAGGCTTTGAAAGCTAAAAAAACAACTCAAGATATTCCGATTATTTTTATGAGTGCCCTTTCCGACACAGTTGATAAAGTGAAGGGTTTGCAATTAGGGGCGGTTGATTATATTACTAAACCATTTCAACATGAAGAAGTATTGGCGCGAATTCAATTACATCTCAATTTACGAAATTTAACTCGACAAATTCAAGAGAAAAATATAGAGTTAGAAAAACAAATTCAGGAACGCATTCAGGTAGAAGCAGCACTGCGTCAGCGAGAAGCACAACTGCGTTTAATAACTGATTCTTTACCTGTTCTCATCTCGTATATCGATCGCAATCATTGCTATCGTTTTGTGAATCGAGGTTATGAAGAATGGTTTAAATTTTCCAAAGATAAAATAGAAAATCGACATATAAAAGAGTTACTTGGCGATCTGGTGTATCAAGACATTTCACCTAAGTTAAATCAAGCTCTTTCTGGGCAATTGGTTACATTTGAAAATCATCTCTTTAATGAAGGTAGTTTACACAATCTTGAAGTGACTTATGTGCCCGATCGAAATGGTGATGAAGTTTTGGGAACTTATGTTTTAATTCAAGATGTGACTGAACGCAAACAGTTAGAGAGACAACTTTTGCGATCGCAACGAATGGAAAGTTTAGGAACTTTAGCTAGTGGAATTGCTCACGATCTTAATAATGTACTGACTCCGATCCTAATTTCGGTGCAATTATTAGCTATGAAACATCAAGACAAACAAAGTCAACAATGGCTAGAACTGTTAGAATCTAATACTAAGCGAGGGGCTGATTTAATTCGCCAAGTTATGCTATTTGTGCGAGGAATGGAGGGAAACCATACTTTAATTGCTCCTGCATATTTAATTAGTCAAATCAAACAAATGGTAGAGGAAACCTTTCCTAAATCTATCACAATTTCCACCCATATTGGCTCAGATTTATGGGCGGTTTCTGGTGATGAAACTCAATTGCATCAGGTGTTAGTAAATCTTTGTGTTAATGCGCGTGATGCGATGCCAAATGGAGGGTTACTCAAACTTTCGGCACAAAATTTAGTTGTAGATACCAGTTATACCCAAAAACATATTGATGCTAAGATTGGTGCTTATGTTTTACTGACAGTTTCCGATACAGGAACAGGTATTCCTTCAGAAATAATCGATCGCATTTTTGAACCTTTCTTCACGACTAAAGAGTTTGGCAAAGGTACTGGTTTAGGTTTGTCTACTGCGATCGGAATTGTCAAAAGTCACGGCGGTTTTATCACAGTTTCTAGTACAATTAATCAAGGTACAGAATTTAAAGTGTTTCTCCCAGCTTTCATACCTTCACCAACAAGAATAGAGGAAGATTTAGACTTTCCGCCCGGAAATGGAGAAACTATTTTAATTGTGGATGATGAAGCAGCAATTCGAGAAATTACCCAAAATTCATTAGAAGCTTATGGTTATCAAACATTAACTGCAACTAATGGTGTGGAAGCAATTTCTCTTTATATGCAGCATCCACAAGATATTAATTTAGTAATCATAGATATGATGATGCCGACAATGGATGGTTCAATGGCAATTCGTACTCTTAAAGCAATTAATCCCCAGGTGAAAATTGTGGCAATTAGTGGATTAGTTACTGGTGATAAATTGTCCGAATCAACCGGAGTAGATGTTGATGCTTTCTTAACAAAACCCTTTACAGCTAAAGATTTATTAATTACCTTAAGCCAGGTGCTTTAGTTGTAGAAGCTAGAGGGCAGAAGGAAAGAAGCTAGAAGGAAATAGTACTTTTTTGTTTAGGTTTTTACCTTTTTTTGTTCGCTGACTACAATATTTTGGCTAACCGTGTTTTATGATACATAAGCCTATTTCTCTGGCTTGGAAGTAAATTTTACCTTAATTTATGCGATCGTTCACTTCTCTAAGTATCAAATCTAAACTAATTATGATGCTGCTGGCTGTCAGCAGTTGTTCGATTTTAGTAACTGCTTATCTGGGATATCGCAGTGGGCAACTTAACTTAACGAACCGAGTATTTAATCAGCTTACTAGCGTTCGAGCTTCTAAGGCATACCAGATTGAATCTTATTTCCAAAACATTCGCAATCATACCCAAACTTTGAGCGAAAATCCGGCGATCATCGCTGCCATGCAGGAATTTACAGCGGCTTATAATCAACTTCAAACTGCCGAGATACCGCCAAATTTCGAGCGGAATTTAACAGTTTATTATCGGGATGAATTTCTCACTCGGTTGAATAAGGCAGAGGAAGGTTCTCCAATTTTAGAATCTTATTTGCCAAAGACGATCGCTTCTCGATATCTCCAAAATCATTATATTGCTACTAATCCCAACCCAGTCGGCAAAAAAGATTCTTTAAATAACCCGCAAGATAACAGCGAATATAGTAAAATTCATGAGCGTTATCACCAAATTTTTCGCAAAATTATTCAGAAGTTTGGCTATTACGATATGTTCCTGATCGATCCACAGGGATCGATCGTTTATACTGTCTTTAAAGAAACTGACTTTGCCACAAATTTGCAAAAGGATGCTTACCAAAATACTAACCTGGCAAAACTGTACCAAATGGTGCGAGAATCTAAAGCTAGAGACTATACCAAAATTATAGATTTTGCACCTTATTCTCCTTCTTATGGGGCACCTGCGGCGTTTATTGCTGCACCAATTTATAATCAATCTGAACTAATTGGAGTGTTAGCTTTTCAGCTTCCAGTTAATGAAATTAATAATGTAATGACAGGTAATCGTAACTGGGAAAGAGATGGTTTGGGCAAAACCGGGGAGACTTATTTAGTAGGAAGAGATGCGCTGATGCGATCGGTTTCTCGGTTTTTAGTACAAGATCCTCAAGGTTATGCAAAGACTTTGCGATCGCTAGGAGTAAGTGAGACAGAGATCGATCGAATTAACCAATATCAAACTTCGATTTTACAACAGTATGTGCGAACAGAAGCCGTTGCAGATGCCTTAACTGGAAAGCAAGGAACGAGGATTATTAAAGATTATCGAAACATTCCAGTTCTCAGTTCTTATGCACCACTTCGCATTGACGGATTAGATTGGGTAATCCTTTCCGAAATGGATCTTTCGGAAGCATATTCTCCGATTTATTCCTTCCGATATCAAATCTTAATTTCAGCAACATTACTGATGCTATTAGTGACATTGTTAGCGATGGCATTAGCTAATTTGTTTGTGAAACCGATTAATCAACTTATTAATAGTACGCGCCAAGTAGCACTGGGGAAACTTGATGCGATTACTCCTTTACAAACAGAAGATGAATTTGGTGAACTGGCAAATTCTGTTAATGAAATTGTGCAAAGTCTTCGCAATCAAACTAATTTAGTAGAACAAAAAAATCGGGAAAACGAACAATTACTTTTAAGTATTTTCCCAAATTCGGTAGCGAAACGCTTTCAACGGGGAGAAAAAGAAATTGCTGAAGATGTGGCAAATGTTGCTGTTTTGTTCTCAGATTTAACCGGATTTTCTAAACTATCAAGCAGCTTAAGCGCATCTGAATCTATAGCAATTTTAAATGATTTAGTTACAGCATTTGATGAAGCCGCCGATCGCTATGGCATAGAAAAAATTAAAACAATTGGCGATAGTTATCTAGCGGTTTGTGGACTTTCTATTCCCTATCTCGATCACGACAAACGAGCCATTGATGTAGCACTAGAAATGCTAATGATTGTGCGGCGATTCAATCATGAACGAGGATTACAACTCAACATTCAAATTGGCATCAACTCAGGCGATATTATTGCCGGAATAGTCGGTCGAAATCGCTGTATTTACGACGTTTGGGGCAGTACAATTAATGTTGCGGCTGAATTGAAAGATGCTTGTCCACCAGGCGGAATTCTAGTTTCTCAAACAGTTTATCGTCGGTTGCAAGACCTTTATCAGTTTGAACCAATGGCTAATATGGAAACAAATGGTAAATCAAAATTGAATGCGTGGCTATTAAAAAGTACGCTCTCACCTGTTGAACTAGGAGGTAATTAACCAGTTAAAAATATCTGGTCTCTTTCTCTTTTTCTTTCCTTCGTTTCCTTCGTGTCCTTCGCGTCTTCGCGGTTCAAAAAAAATGAACAATACAACAATTGAAAGTATTTTATTAATTTGGTCGATCGCTCTTGTAGTTGGGTTCCCCTTCGCAATAATTGTTCTGGGCGAAGTAATCCATCGACTGAAGCGGCGCGGTAAACCCCTCGCAGCAACTTTGTTAGTTGTGCGAAATTTGATTTTACCCGTTCTAGTATTCATGCTATTCATGCAGCAAGTTCTCAAGCTGAATCCTAACGATAATTTAATTAAAGCAGTGCAAACTTTGCTATGGATTTGTGTGATTCATGCTGCACTTTCTTTGCTAAATGTCATATTATTTGAACAAGCAGAAGCTAATACTTGGCGGGCAAGATTTCCTAAACTATTGGTCGATCTTTCACGGTTATTGTTAATTTTGTTGGGAACTGCGATCGTCCTAGCAAGCGTGTGGAATGCAGATTTGGCAGGTTTAGTTACCGCGTTGGGTGTAAGTTCGATCGTCATTGGTTTAGCACTGCAAGATACTTTGGGTAGCGTTATGTCAGGCATTGCGCTATTATTTGAACGTCCATTTTCCGTTGGAGATTGGTTAAAAGTAGGAGACACTGTTGGACAAGTTATTGATATTAACTGGCGTGCAGTGCGGTTACAAACGTTCGATCGCGAAATGATTATCATTCCCCATAAAGTAATTAGCGGAGAAACCATTCGTAATTTTAGCCAGTCTTTATATCTTCAAGCACAACGAATTCAAATCGGGTTTTCTTATAGCGATCCGCCTAATTTAGCCAAGCAAGTTTTAAAAAGCACAGCATTATCAACCCAAGGCATTCTTAGCGAGCCAGAACCGCAGATTTTTACTCTTTCCTACGACGATTCGAGTGTAACTTATGAAGTGAAATTTTTTATTGATAGCTATAGCGAGTTGGAGGAAATTCGCGATCGCTTTATGACGAGAATCTGGTACGCAGCACAACGAAATAATCTCACCATTCCCTTTCCCATTCGGACTTTATATCATTTTCACGGCCCGACTTATCAATCACAAGGCACCTCGAAAAAATTCGCTGAAAGTCTGCAATCTATTCCCGCATTTGTACCGCTTAACAAAGAACAAGCAAACCTAGATAACCTATCTCAAGGAATAGTATTACACCACTTTGGAGCCGGAGAAAAAGTAGTTCAGCAAGGCTATCCCGGCAACGATTTATATATCATTGTTTCAGGACAAGCATTATTAACAACTACAGATGAATGGGGAACAGAACATGAAGTGCTACCCCTAAAAGCCGGAGAATTTTTTGGAGAAATGGCACTCTTTTCCGGTGAACCAAGCGCCGTTTCGGTAACTGCTGTCAACGACCTTGAAGTAATGATTATTTCTGCAACTATAGTCAACCAAATGATAGAACGCCAACCAAGTTTTGCCCGTGAAATTGGTCAAATTCTCGAAATTCGGAGAAGGGCAATTCAAGTAGTAAAACAACAATAATTGATAGGTACGTTGTTGCGCTTCAGCGCTACTAACGCAAGTTGCTAGTTATCAATTCTTTCGGAGTTCCCCCCTTGAGTAAGGGGGGTTAGGGGGGATCTAAGGCTGTGATTACTATACTAGTAGAGCGCTAAAGCGCAACAACGTACTCTGTTCAGGTAACTTGACCAAATCCACCGCCTCCAGGTGTTTCAATAGCAAAAATATCACCGGGATGAATGAGAATTTCGGCTTTACTTTCTAAGGATTCAATGTTACCTCGATCGCGCTCAACATAATTACGACCTACTGCACCTGATTCCCCACCTTCTAACCCAAAAGGCGGAATAATCCGATGACCTGATAAAATAGCAGCGGTCATCTTTTCCCGAAAACGAATGCGACGAATCACACCATTTCCCCCATGAAATTTTCCTTTTCCGCCACTGTTAGAACGAATCGAAAACTCTTCTACAAGAACGGGAAAACGCCATTCTAAAACTTCTGGATCTGTGAGACGCGAGTTAGTCATTTGAGTTTGCACAGCATCAGTTCCATCAAAATCAATTCCAGCGCCCGAACCTCCACAAATAGTTTCATAATATTGATATTGTTGATTGCCAAAAGTAAAATTGTTCATTGTTCCTTGAGAAGCTGCCATCACACCCAAAGCACCATAAAGGGCATTTGCGATCGCTTGTGAAGTTTCCACATTACCTGCTACAACTGCGGCTGGATAACTTGGATTCAACATACAACCTTGAGGAACAACAATTTCTAAAGGTTTGAGACATCCAGCATTTAAAGGAATGTCATCTTCAACTAAGGTGCGGAAAACATAAAGAACCGCAGCTTTACAAATTGCTAATGGTGCATTTAAGTTGCTTGGTTGTTGCGGGGAAGTTCCGGTAAAGTCGATTTTTGCCGATCGCTTTTCATGATTAATAGAAACCTGAACCACAATCTCACAACCATCATCCATTTGATATGTGAAACTGCCATCTTTTAAAACATCAATCACTCGTCTTACAGATTCTTCAGCATTATCTTGAACGTGCTGCATATAAGCTTGAACAGTTTCCAAACCATAATGATTCACCATGCGAAGCAATTCTTTTGCCCCCCGTTCATTGGCAGCAATTTGTGCCTGTAAATCAGCAATATTTTGTTGAGAATTACGGACTGGATAACTACCGTAAGTAAGAAGTTCTAGTAATTTTTTTTCCCGAAACTCTCCGCCATCAACTAATAAGAAATTGTCGATTAATACACCTTCCTCTTCAACTGATGTACTGTGCGGAGGCATAGAACCAGGAGTAATACCCCCTATATCGGCGTGATGTCCGCGAGAAGCAACGTAGAAGAGAGGATTGGCAGATTTTTGCCTAAATACGGGCGTAATTGCTGTTATATCTGGGAGATGAGTGCCTCCATTGTAGGGATTGTTGGAGATGTAAACATCGCCTGGTTTTAAAGTATCACCTTTGGATTCGATGAGACTGCGAACACTTTCACTCATTGAACCTAAGTGTACGGGAATGTGGGGAGCGTTGGCGACTAATTGACCTTGGCGATCGAAAATAGCGCAAGAAAAATCCAACCTTTCTTTAATATTCACCGAGTAACTAGTGTTTTGCAAAGTAATTCCCATTTCTTCAGCAATAGCTCTAAATAAGTTGTTGAATATTTCAAGAAGAATGGGATCGGGGACTGGGGATTGGGGACTGGGGATTGGGACATTTTCCATTTTCGAGCGATCGTCTCCTCTGCCCTTTTGCTGTCTGAGAATCAAGTGATTTTTGGTAGTTAATTCTGCGTTCCATCCAGGTTCAATTACGTTAGTTCCTGTTGGTTCAATTATTAAAGCTGCACCGGAAATTCGAGCGCCCGGAACTAAATCCTCGCGTCGATAAACTGGAGTTTTATGCCAATTACCTTTAGTGTAAATTTGCACTAGGGCAACAGGTTCTAAAGGTGCGTTTCTAACTGTTGAAAAAGTCGGTTCTTGATGAGTGGTTGTTTGTCCGATCGCTTCCACAGAAACCGCTTCTACAATCAGGTTTTTATCAGGCATAATAAAGCCATATCGCTGTTTATATTCCTGTTCAAATTGTTCGCGCATCACTTCTACATTGCTAAAATCCACAATGATTGCGGAATCTGTACCTTCGTAGCGAAGATGAGTTTTACACAAAACTTGAATTGAAGAATTATCGACTCCTTGAGCAATAATTTCCCCTTGACTTTCTGCAATCAATCTGTCTAAAATTTCCGTTAATGTAGGAATTGCATCATCATTTAATTGTAATTCCACAGCCTGTTCTTTGAGCGATCGCAAATCCGCCAAACCAATTCCATAAGCAGACAAAACCCCCGCATAAGGATGAATAAAAATTTGTGTCATCCCTAAAGCTTCCGCAATTAAACAAGCGTGTTGTCCTCCCGCACCACCAAAGCAACAAAGCGTGTATTCTGTAACATCATATCCTCGTTGCACAGAAATCTTTTTAATTGCGGTTGCCATTTTATCAATTGCGATCGCTAAAAATCCCGCTGCCACCTGTTCTGAAGTACTAAAACTTCCCGTTTTTTCGCTAATTTCTGTTGCTAACTGAGCAAACTTTTGACGCACAATCTCTTCATCCAAGGGCAAATTTCCTTCTGTACCAAACACAGCCGGAAAAAATTGGGCTTGCAATTTACCCACCATCACATTACAATCAGTCACCGTTAACGGCCCACCCCGACGATAGCAAGCAGGGCCAGGATAAGCTCCCGCAGATTCCGGGCCAACCCGATAACGGGAACCATCGAATGCTAAAATTGAGCCGCCCCCAGCCGCAACCGTGTGAATAGACATCATCGGCGCACGCAATCTTACCCCCGCAACTTCGGTTTGATATGTGCGTTCATACTCGCCTTTAAAGTGAGAAACATCGGTAGAAGTGCCACCCATATCAAAACCAATAATTTTATCAAATCCAGCCATAGTGCTAGTTTTGACCGCACCCACAATCCCCCCAGCAGGCCCAGACAAAATGCTATCTTTCCCCTGAAACATTCGCGCATCAGTAAGTCCGCCATTGGACTGCATGAACATCAGTTTAGGGGAGTTCTTAGCTTCGTTTTTTGAGGTTGTAGGGGCGGGTTTAGCAGATAAGTCTGTAGTCATAGCAGAAGAATTAACAGCAAAACCCGCCCCTACAGAGTTTTTTTGCCCCTCTGCTCCCCTGCCTTCCAACTCTGCGGCGACGCGATCGACATACCTGCGTAAAATAGGAGAAAGGTAAGCATCAACAACTGTAGTATCGCCTCGGCTAACTAGTTTCATCAAAGGGCTGACTTGGTGAGAAACTGAAATTTGAGTAAAGCCAATTTGTTGAGCTAAAGTAGCAATTTGTTGTTCATGTTTGGGGTAGCGGTATCCGTGTAAAAAGGCGATCGCACAACCTCGAATCCCATCATTGTATGCTGTTTGTAATGACTCAATTAATTCATCATTAATTTGCACAGGTAACAGTTCTTCTCCCTGTGCCGTGTAGCGTTCTTCTACTTCAATAACTCGCTCATAAAGAATTTCAGGAAGTACAATTTGACGGGCAAAAATTTGGGGACGATTTTGATAACCGATTCGCAAAGCATCGCGGAAACCTTTAGTAATTAAGAGGATGGTGCGATCGCCTTTTCTCTCCAATAACGCATTTGTCGCCACAGTTGTTCCCATCTTAACCACAGCAATTTCTGCTGCCGGAATCGATTGATTATTCTCAATTCCTAAAATATCTCGAATCCCCTGAATAGCTGCATCAGCATAGCGTTCTGGATTTTCCGAAAGTAATTTGTGAGTGATGATTTCACCTTCTGGACTACGAGCTACTATATCGGTAAAAGTGCCACCGCGATCGATCCAAAACTGCCAACCTCCAGTAATATTTTTGTTTAACATGACGCATTTCCTCAATTGGATAGATGCAGTTTACTAACGGAATTCAGAAAATATCTACTACTGTTGTAGCGACTTTTGCGACAAGTGTAGCCAAGTCAAATTTTTACATTGATTTTAAATGTTCCCATTTCCAGCGTCGCTTTTGTTCGTTCCATTTAACAGAGACGATTTCTGCTGGGGGGTTAATGCGATCGCCATTTTCAGCAAATTCTATTCTTCCCGTTACTCCCATTTCCACATTTTTCTGTCTTTTAAAATACCGATCCATTTGCTCAAGCAAAGACTGGCTATTTATTAATAATTGATGATTTTGCAAATGATGTAATTCTAAAACTCTGAGGATAATAAATACTGAATCAAAAGCTGTTGCACTGCGCCAAGTTAAATTTTCCTCTCCCCATAACTCAGTACCAATCTGACAAAAATATTGAGCTAAAGAATTAGAACTATTACAACCATTATTTTGACTATTCCAATGCCAGGGAATACAGGCAATTATCTGACTTTGATTAAAATTAACCAACCCATCTTGCCAATGCAAAACATTTTCTTGGTAAAATGTAGCTGAACCAGCAATTAAACAATTCTGCAAACTAAGCCGACTAATTGAAGCTGTATTATTGAGAGAATTTGGTTCTATTCCTCCATCAGGAATCAGAATAATAATATCAACATTTTGTTGCTTTATCTCTTCCATGTAATCTCTAATCTTATAATAATCTTCGCTCAAACATCTGCATTCTTGTAAAAGCTTAAACTTCCCTTTGTGTTCAACAATCTGCTGTTCGACAGCAATTTTATAAGAAGTACTATAACTACTATTTTTGTTGTAAATTATTGCTGCTTTAGCTGGATTACCATTTAAACAGTTATGGCTTAAGTAGTTAACCAATTGTTTCGCATTAATCCTATCAGGAGTTGTCAACCTAAAAAAGGACAACTTTTGTTCTATAGGTAAAGTAGAAAATTCATCAGAAGTACTACTAGAATTAACTAAAAGCAAACCTTTTTTAGCATAAAAGTTTAATGCCTTTTTAGTCATTTCACTTGAGTAATGACCGATAACAGCAACTAAATTTAGTTGAGATGCCAAATTTTCTAAACCTTCTGCTGTTTGATTATAGGGATCGTACAAATTATTAGGGTCATTCACAATTAATATTTGCCATACTATTTGACTACGTAAATTTTTTAAAGGAGAGAATGAACTGGGAATAATATCACCTAATAACTGGGATTTTTTCAAATAATCCGCGCCAAGACTTTGTAAATTTACCTGAAATTGAATTTGAGCTATTCCTCGCAAAATTTCCGCAGCAACTCGACCTTGATTATGATAAAATGGAACAACTACAGCTAGTTTATAAACTTTAATATTGTTTTCTTTGATGCGGTTTTGTTGACATTCAATTAAGCAGTTATTTAAATAAATTAGAATCTCTGGATTACCTGTTGCCGAGGTTTCCTTTTCTTTTTCCCAAGCTTCTACAAAGCATATTAATGCTTGATAATAAAGTCCTTGTTGATAAAGTTTTGTGCCAGCAATCTGCGATCGCGCCACCTCTTGATTAGGAGGATGGAGAAAAGTTTGCCTACCAAAACTTCCCTGAAAATTATCGCTATTTAATTGAAAAGTCTGATTCAATTTATAGCCATTAGCCGAATTCAGTAAAAAGTTAAGAATTAAAGTCCAATAACCTTCTTTAGTTGGCTGTTCCGGTGGAATTATCTCCTCAATTTTCGGATAAATATATCTGTAAAGTCTATCTCTAATAGTTTGTTTATCTTCGTTACATATTTCAGCTATACGTTTAGGATTGCGCCCCAATAAAGATTGACAAATAATTCTTTTATCAAGTTCGCTGAGTTGCTTTTTAGTTGAAACTGCTGCTAATCTTTCCAAAAACAACTCAATGTTAATGTTAAGTCGATCGATAATTTGCTGATATTCTTCACGCATAAGAGTAAATACCTTTACCTCTCTTAAACACCTACTGAGTACAACAAAAAGAAAATTTTCTTGAATTTCGGAAGCTCATCATGGATAATATTGACTTGTATAGCAACTACCAAGGTGTGAGCAATGTTATTAAAACCTAAACTCCTTAACTATTTAGCTTTATTAGCCATCTTATTTGGGATTATAATCCGCTGTGTACAATATTTGAGCAATCGCTCTTTATGGGGAGACGAAGCAAGTATAGCATTAAATATTGTCGATCGCTCTTATCTAGAACTACTTCATCCCTTAGATTATAATCAAGCCGCACCCCCTGGCTTTCTTTGGATTGAAAAGTTAGCAGTTCAGCTATTTGGAAACAATGAATATGCTCTTCGCTTGTTTCCATTGATTGCCGGAATTATTTCTTTATTTGCTCTCTACGAATTAGCGAAAAAGACTGTATCTGTCATTGCTATACCGATCGCATTAATTTTATTTGCTTCCCTCAAAGAACCACTTTATTATGCTACTGAAGTTAAGCAATATTCTAGTGATGTCATGGTAGCACTGTTGATTTGTTTGCTTCTGATATCCTTACAAAATAAAATTTTGGGAACAAGCAAAATAATTTTAATTGGTGGTTTGGGAATAGTAGCCTTGTGGCTATCTCATCCAGCTATTTTTGTCTTGGCAGGAATTGAAATCGCCAATCTTATATTGACTCCTGCGCTGAGAAGAAAAGAAATTTTAATTAACCGATTATCACTCTATTTAATTTGGATGATTGGTTTAATTTTTTTGTATTTTATAACCTTGACAAATATAGCAAAAAATCAAAATTTGCATAATGCTTGGCTACCTGAATATCCCCAATCTATATTTGATTTTATTTGGCTAATACATTCCTTTAGAAGGTTCTTCGAGCAGCCATTAGGATTTCAGATTATGGACGAAGTTGCTATTGTGGTATTTATCATAGGTAGCATCGTTTTATTAAGAAAAAAGAAACAGATATTCTTAATTTTAATGTCTCAATTACTAGTAACTTTAGTAGCTGCATATCTTCATAAATATCCTTTTCGTTCTCGCTTAATTTTATTTTTAACTCCTTTTTTCATCTTAATTATTGCTGAAGGAACAGCATTCTTATTTTCCCATTTTACCAATGCTCAAAAGGTAAAAAGAGCTACCGGATTAATAATTGCTATTTTATTAATCTTTCCTCCAGTCATCCAATCAAGTATATATTTCTTTCGTCCCGAAACTAGACACGAAATTAGACCTATACTTGAATATATAAAAACTAATCAAAAACCTGATGATGCTATTTTTCTTGCTGGAGGATCGCCAGATCAATTTCAATATTATGCAGCAAAATATGGTTATTCAAAGTCTATGTATTATATTCTTCCTTATGACGATTTTTTTAATCCAGAAACATTTTCTGAGCAGACTTGGGAAGAAATTAAACGTACAACACCACAATTACAAAATAAACAGCGGGTTTGGTTTGTAGTTTCTGGATTAAGGAGAGCCAGGAAAGTTCTAGTTAAGCCTAGCCTCGATCGTCTTGGGCAAAAACTTGATTATTTCAGCAAGCCAGAATCGCTGACTTATCTTTACCAGCTAAAATAAGTTTTATTCATCGTCATAAACAAAAGCCTCCTTGATTATGTCAAAGAGGCTTTTGTTTATCAAGAAAACCCTGGCACCTTGCTATTGTCCCTGGCAGCAACCCGCCAAGTATCTTCGCCGCCGCAACGTTTCACCACCGAGTTCGGGATGGAATCGGTGTGGTTCCATTGCGCCAACAGCACCAGGAAAAC
>NZ_JBHFNQ010000049.1:0-33757 GCF_041929345.1 Floridaenema aerugineum BLCC-F46 | reverse complement strand
TCACTGCTAAATCCCTGAGTGTTACCAATGGTGCTCAACTAAGTGCCAGCACATTTGAAAAAGGCAATGCCGGAAGTGTGACGATTGTGGCTAGCGATAGTGTCTCTTTTGATGGTGAGAGAAAGGATGGATTTCCCAGTGGAGCTTTTAGCATCGTGGAAGAGAAAGCAGAGGGAGATGCGGGTGGTGTGAGTATCACTGCTAAATCCCTGAGTGTTACTAATGGTGCTCAACTAAGTGCCAGCACATTTGAAAAAGGCAATGCCGGAAGTGTGACGATTGTGGCTAGCGATAGTGTCTCTTTTGATGGTGAGAGTCAGGCTGGAATCAGGAGTGAAGCTAATAGTGGGGTGAGTCAGAATGCACAGGGAGATGCGGGTGGTGTGAGCATCACTGCCAAATCCTTGAGTGTTACTAATGGCGCTGGACTTAGTGCCACCAGTGCGGGAAATGGCGCAGCAGGCAACATCAACCTGAAAGCTAACTCCATCCGTCTTTCCAATGAAGCACTAATCATTGCTGACACCGTAAAGGGTCAAGGTAACATTACACTCGAATCCCAATCCTTAATCATGCGTCGTGGCAGCAAAATTACTACTAACGCTACAGGTAAAGCTACAGGCGGCAATATCACTATCAACACTGATGTATTAGCTGCTTTAGAAAACAGCGATATTAGTGCCAATGCTGAAGATAGTTTCGGTGGTCGAGTTATTATTAATGCTCAAGGGATTTTTGGTACTAAGTTTCGTCCTGATACTACTCCTCAAAGTGATATTACTGCTACTTCTAAACTCGGCCCTCAATTTAGCGGTACAGTGGAAGTTAATACTCCCGCAATTGACCCTAATTCGGGGTTAGTGAATTTCCCAGAAAGTACAGTTGATATTTCACGATTAGTTCCTAAAGGTTGTGTTGCTAGAAGAAAAGAAACTGGAACTTTTTATATTACTGGGAATGATGGTTTTCAATATCGTCCGGGGGATGGTTTGATGTCGCCTTTGCCTACTGGTGAAGTGCGTTCTATCCCGGAAAATAATTCTTTTGAAAGGTCAGAAGTTAACGATCGAATTATTGAGGCTCAGGGGATTTATAAGTTGGAAAATGGTCAGATGGTTTTGGGTTGGGAATGTCCTAAATAAATTCGTGCTATGTAGTTTTCGGAAATCATCATTACTGATTTCTCTCATGACAGTTTCCCAATTAGGAAACTTAATTTGCGGAAATATTAATTGAAATTGGGCAAATTTAGCATTATATTTTAGTATCATGTTCGCTTACTTCCTCATGCTGTAGAGACGTTTCATGCAACGTCTCTACAGGATTTCGTAGCAAGGAAATTATAGTTGGCGATTAAAATCGCGTCTACACAAACCAAGTCCGCCTACGCGGACTGAAGAATAACTGGGGTTTTTAATGCGGATTTGGTCTGATTAACCAGACATGATATAAACATAAACTAGGTTTTTCGGAAATAATTGGGAGGATTAAGTTAATGAAAGTAAGAATTTTTGCTACATTTTTGATTTTGATTTCAACTCTTGGAGTTGATTTAAGTTACGCTCAATCACAAAGATTTAACGAACAACAATTAGAACAACTCTGTACACAATTTCCTTTTAATGGTCGTTGTGAAGGATTTAAAGAGTTTATGTATGGGCCAGGTGCTCAAGCTGAATGTTTATTCAAATTTTTTGAGAAAGAACCTGAAAGAAAATGCAGAGTTTCGGTGACAGAGCAAGGCTTAACTGTATATTTTAAAGAAATTGATTCCCTGGATTTTGTGAGCAGTCAATCTCGGTATCGAAAATTAAAGATTCCCACAAATCAAATTTTTGCGATTAGTTCTCAACGATGGGTAATGAGCGATCGCGAAAGGAACACCAGCGTTATTGAAAAGTATAGACCAATACCTTTACTTATTCAATTTTTAAATGTAGAAGTAGGTTTTGTCGCTGCATCAAATTCACCTAACAACAACCGCAGCAACATTTTAAAAATCTTTGTAGAAGAAAGTCCTATAAATTATCTGAATTTGTTCGGTTTAGTAAATAGCGCCCCAAAAGTTTTGTTAGATAATGGTATAGTTGCTCAATTAGACACAGTTGAACCTGCAAAAGATAACTCTCAACAAGTCAAACAACTATTGGAAACTAAACAATGTATAAAATGTGATTTAAGAGGAGCTAACTTAGAAAAAGCTAAGTTGGAAAGTGCAAATTTGGAAGGCGCAAACTTAGAAGGAGCAAATTTAGCAGGTGCAGATTTGAAAAATACTTATCTAGTGGGAGCTAATTTCAGCAAAGCTAACTTAACTAAAGCTAACCTGGAAGCAGCTAAATTAGTAGGAGCTAATTTGTCAGAAGCTAATTTGTTTGATGCCGATCTACAAGGAGCAAATTTGCAAGGTGCTAATTTACAAAGTGCCAATTTGAGTGATGCTAACTTAATTGCTCCAACTATGATGCAGGATGCTAATCTTCAGAATGCTAACTTGAGTGAAGCGTCGTTAGATGGCGCAAATTTAGAAAGAGCTAATTTACAGAATGCAAATTTGGAAAAAGCTAGTTTAAGGAAAGGTTTAGTGTATATTAATCCTGATAAAAATAGAAGCGATCGATCGCCAAGAGCAGCTGAATTTGAATTTCAAACTAACTTAAGTCAAGCCAACTTACAAGGAGCTAATTTAAGTGGTGCTAACTTATCAAAAGTAATTTTCGATCGGACCAACTTACAAGAAGCTAACTTAACTGGTACAAACCTAAAAGAGCGAGATTTAGCCAACGCTAACATTTGTGGTGCTACTATGTCTGATGGTTCTCGGTCCGATCGTACTTGTCAATAACACCATAACCCAAGTACGTAGTTGCGCTGAAGCGCCAAATCCGGCGCTTCAGCGCAACTACGTACTTTAGCTATGTATTTTTCGGAAATATCAATTTCTCAAACTAGAGAGACATCGATCCAAACTAGGTAATTAACTTGGTGGAAAGTAATCATGCCAACCCAGCTTTGATATAGTATTGTATAAATCAGGTTAAGTAATTACCGTAAGTTGATTGTTAGGCGATCGGCAATTACTTAAGTAATTTCCAGGTTATTCGCAGAAAATAACATTCAACCCTCACAGCTAACAGGGAGAAATTTACCATGTCTAAAATGTTTAACAGAGTTTTAAGTGCTTGCTTTCTGACTATATTATTATCAGTACAAAGTGCAGCTTACGCTGAGTATAAAGAACCTTCAAGTCAACGTGCTCCTGGTGGACGTACAGACTCTTCAGGTAGTAGAGGAGGATGTTCAGGAGTTGCTCAACTACCACTAACAACTCTTGCTCCTCAAAAGCACATCGGACAAACAGTTTCCTCACATCCTACTTTTGCTTGGTTTGTACCAGATTCTCCAGAAATTAAAATGGAGTACCTCGAACAAGCAGTTTCTCCGTATCCTACCTTAGCTTGGTTTTTACCAGTTTCTCCACAATATAAAACGGAGTTTTCACTTTATGAATACAGTTCAAATGGTACGATAAATTTGATTAAAAAGATCGAATTAAAAAGCTCACCAGGAATTAATAAACTATCCTTACCCAAGGATACCCCAGGTTTAACTGTAGGTAAAACATATCTTTGGCAGATAGCAGTTATATGTAATGAAAATTATCCATCATCTGACTTAGTTAAAAAAGCAGAAATAGAAGTTGTAGAACTACCGAGCAATGTAAAAATGTCGCTAGATGCAGTTAAAAACCCGTTGCAAAGAGCAGATATTTATGCAAACGCTGGTTTATGGTATGACGCATTAGGTGAAGCATTAACAGCTGATGCTAATTCCCAATCAGGAAAAACTGTTGCCAGTTTATTAGAAAATCTTGCCCAGATAGAAAATGCGGAAAAAAGTAATGATTTAAGGCAGATTGCTAGTACAAGCCCTATTTAAAATTTAACTTGGGAAATTTAGTGGGATGGTGCGTTACGTTGGCACTTTTCTTGAATGCCGCAGGCTATACGCACCCTACAATATAGAGGCTTTGTGTAAGTCATTGAATGTAATTTAACCTGCTGTGCTAGGTAATCAAAGACAATTTTTAGAACTAATCAGGAGTAATTTACCATGTCTAAACTTTTTCACCGACTTTTAAGTGCTAGCATTCTAACTTTATTTTTATCAATAGTTAGTGCAGCTTTCGCTAAATATAACCCACCTCCAGATCAACGTGCTCCCAGAGGTAATACAACCAGTACAGGCACAAGAGGAGGAGGATGTTCGGGAACTGCTAAAACAACACTAACAGCACTTGCTCCTCAACAACACATCGGACAAACAGTTTCTACCCGTCCTACTTTTGCATGGTTTGTACCAGATTCTCAATCATATAAAATGGAGTTTGCGCTGTATGAGTATACTTCAGGTAATAACAAAAAACTGATTAAAAAAGTTGAGTTAAATAGTTCACCAGGAATCATGAAACTCTCTTTACCAGAAAGTATTCCCGACTTAACTGTAGGAAAAACTTATCTTTGGCAAGTAGCAGTATTATGTAATGAAGGTTATCCATCAAGTGACTTAGTTACTAGAGCCGAACTTGAAGTTATTCCACTACCGACGAATGTAAAAACGTCGATAGATGCAGTTAAAGACCCATTGCAAAGAGCAGATATTTATGCTAACTCTGGTTTCTGGTATAACGCATTGAGTGAAGCATTAAAAGCTGATAATACGCCTCAATCAAGAGCAGCTATTTCCAGTTTATTAGAAGAACTGGCCAATTTTGAATCCGCAGAAGTAAGTAGGGAATTAATGAAAGTTGCTAATATCAAAAGGCGAAATCCAATGAACAATGAAAACGTTGAATCTGCAAATATGTAGGGTGGGTATAGCTGGCGATGCTTAAGAAAAATGCAACGTAACGAACCATTCCCTTAAATCTTAAAATTTTAGCTTTGTCCTCCTGAGTCTTTGTAACCCCATTGGTTTTAACTAATGGGATTTTTTTACTAAGGAGATGAGCTTTTATATGCTATATGATGGCCGTTTGATTACCATATTGTAGAGACGTTATATTGTAGAGACGTTATATATAACGTCTCTACAGGGTTTTGCAATAAGGTTCAATAACTCAGACTTGGATCTGTCGTTTTAGCCCGCCTGCGAATCAATTCGCAGGCTAATAGCTCAAGTCCACTAAAGTGGACTGAAAGCTTTTAATTTTAAATATTGGTTTTTCTAGACTAACTATGAGAAATTAGGAAAAAAATGCCAGTTTAAGAGAACTCTTATTCTAAAATTAGCAAAGTTATTTCAGTGATAAGCTCTTCTCTCTTAATTTTAGTCCTCTTCAGAGGAGTTTCGCTATTAGCCTGCGAATTGATTCGCAGGCGGATTTTGGGAGTGGTGCAAGATGTGAGATAAACTACTATTAGATGCTTAACGAGGTGCTTGCAGAAATTCTGCCTTTAGTCCTGTTAACTCTTGAAGTTGGGTAAGCAACTTCTCTCCCGTTTTTCGCTTTACTATAATTCGTAGTGTGTTTTTTGTTGCTTCTGGTGAATCAGCGGATACCACTGATGTTTCAGATCCAGTTTTTGTGGTTTCTGAGTTAGGAATGTACTCGATTTCTATTTCGGAAACTTTTTTATCCCGTGTGCCAAATAAACCAGGTAGCCCAAAAACAATGGTATTGACTACTCGTGCAGTTGAGTTATCTTTTTTTGCTTCCCGATAGCGAATTACTTTGATATTGCTGGGCGAGATTTGGATTTCTTGAGTTGCCTTTTCATTATCGATCGCTTGAACTTTGTCCCCAAATTCGTAGTAAGCTGCGATCGTTTGTCCAGTGATAGTTAGTTTACATACAGTCTCAGTATTTACCCCATTAATAATCAAAACACAGGCTCCGGCTTCACCGGGACGTTTTTCTAATGCAACTTCTCTAGAGTAGCCAGTACAGCGAGAATTCAAAGGAGATGTGGAGCAGAGTTCTGCAAGATCTGGTTCATTTACAAGCTGGGCGGAAACAGGAGCAAGTGCCAGAATAACTATGAGTGATGAGGTTGGTAGAAAAATTGGCGATCGCATTATTATGCCTCCCTTGATAAAATTGTCAGTAGTATTCCCGTACAAAATATAATATCTGCATCAATATTCTAAAAGGAATGTATTTTTCAGAAATCATGATTGCGTAATCAGGTAATTTCGGGAAAGAGAAATTAGAGTTTGACAAAATTCCTATAAGAGTTATTAAATATAGCTCGATCGGTGTAAACTTAGATCTTGCACCTGTCGTTTTAGCCCACCTGCGAATCAATTCGCTTTTCTTATTGCTCAACTCCACGCTTAGTGGACTGAAGCTTTTGATTTCAAATATTTTAGTCCTCTTTAGAGGACTTTAGCTACTCGCGGTGCGAATTGATTCGCAGGTGGATTTTGGGGCTGGTGCAAGATCTCAGTAAACTCTAAATTAGCAATTAATTGATATGTTCCTATTCTCTCACCAAGTAGCAAATCAACTCCAATCACCCAACCAAAACAGATGAAACCCTCACCTTCCTTATTCTACATAGCCCAAAGCAGCGCCCTCTTAACATTATTAACCATCTACCCAACCACAGCCCAAATTATCCCAGATAGCACAGTCAACACCACCGTTACACCAAACGGTAATATTAACATAATTGAAGGTGGAACCAGAGCAGGTAATAATCTATTTCATAGTTTTCAAGAATTCTCTATTCCCACAGGTAGCGAAGCATTTTTCAACAACGCATTCGATATCCGAAATATATTTAGTAGAGTCACAAGTAAATTACCTTCTAATATTGATGGATTAATTCGTGCTAATGGCACAGCTAATTTATTTTTACTTAATCCCAACGGAATCATCTTTGGGCCAAATGCTAGATTAAATATTGGCGGTTCATTTTTAGCGACTACTGCTAATAGTTTTAAGTTTGCCGATGGCACAGAATTTAGTGCGACAAATCCCCAAACTGCACCTTTATTAAGTATTAACGTACCCATTGGTTTGCAAATGGGTACAAATCCAGGCAATATTACAGTTAATGGAACTGGATTAAATCGCCCTTTGCCAGTAGAAGGAGAAACAACCGAACAACAAGCCGCAAGATTGATAGCATTTGAACAGGAATTTCTCAACAATCCCCAAGGGTTACTTGTACAACCGGGAAAAACCATAGCTTTAGTAGGTGGAAACCTAACATTTAAAGGTGGAATAGTTGGAGTTAGGCAAGGAAGGATTGAATTAGGAAGTGTTAATTCCGGTGTAGTCAGTTTAAATCCTACAGAAACAGGGTTAGTTTTGGGATATGAAAATATTTCCAACTTTGGTGAAATTCAAATGTCGCAGTCATCTGCGGTAGCAGCATCGGGAGAAGGTGCGGGAGAGATTCGAGTTCGTGGGGGAAAGGTAAGTCTTAATGGAAGATCGAGTATTGGTGCAAATACAATTGGCAATGAAAATGGGAAAAGTGTCACTGTTGAAGCAGAACAGCTAAGTCTTTCTGGTGGTTCATTTTTAGTCAGTAGTACATTTAATTCGGGTGATGCAGGGAATCTGATTGTTAATGCTACTGAATCGGTGGAAGTGAGCGGTACTACTGCTGATGGTAAGTTTCCCAGCAGTCTGCAAACTAGTAGTATTAGTGCTGGTAAAGCTGGTAATTTAACTATTGATACTGGACGGTTGACTGTCCAAGATGGAGCATTTATCTGGAGTGGGACTTCCAGCAAAGGACTGGGAGGAAACTTAACGGTTCGAGCTTCCCAAGAAGTACAAGTTAATGGTACTTCTGCTGATGGAAAATTTTCCAGTACCTTAACAACCTTAACCAATGGTGCGGGAAATGCGGGAGACATGACCATTCAAACTGGACGGTTAACTCTCAGGGATGGTGCATTTGTGTCCACAGACACCAGAGGAACTGGAAACGGCGGAAATTTACTGGTACAAGCTAAAGACTCTGTAGAAGTTGTGGGAACAATGCCCAATGGACTTTCAACCAGCCTATCAGCAGGAGTTGGTATAGGGGAAGGCTCCAGAGGGTCAGGTGGTAATCTAATAATTGAGACGGGTACATTGAGCATTCGTGACGGAGGTAGTGTTTCTACAGCAACTTGGGGTCAGGGAAATGCAGGTAATCTGTTAGTGAAGGCAACAGACTTAATAGAAGTTGTGGGAGAAGGGCCAGTCACTCCTGAATTACCAAATGGGATATTGAGTAGCCTCAATTCAGATGTTGTAACTGATGCTGTTGGTAATGGTGGAAATTTGACTGTTGAAACTCAAAGGTTAAGTGTTCGAGATGGTGGTCAAGTCTCAACAAGATTATACGGTCAAGGGAAAGGTGGAACTATTCAAGTAAAAGCTAGCGAACTGGTGGAAGTAGTTGGTGCTGGGAGAATTAGACAATCTCAAAACGGTAAAGTTATTAGAATTTCTAGCGGCATTAATGCAGATGTGGGGGGAGGCGTAGGTTCTGGTGGAGATATTAACATCGACACCCAGGTGTTAAGTCTCCGTGATGGTGGACAGGTTACTGCCGCTGCGTTTGGCATAGGAGACGCAGGTAATATTCAAGTACAAGCCAGCAAAAGCGTAGAAGTAGTAGGAGCCGCAAACTTTGGTAATGTCAGTAGTATTGGTACAGATGTATTGCGCGGTGTAGCGGGGCAAGGTGGAGATATCAATATCGATACTCAGGTGCTAAGTCTTCGCGATGGTGGAGAGGTTTCTGCGGGTACTGCTGGTCTAGGAAACTCAGGCAATATTTATATTCGGGCAAAAGATAGGGTAGAAGTGGACCGAGCTACACCAGATAATCAAATTGTAAGTGGCATATACGCTAATGTTTTTTCTGGGGCAAAGGGCAATGGTGGCAACATTACAGTAGAAACCAGACGATTGACTATTGGTAAAGGCTTTATTTCTACTAGTACTTACGGTGATGGAAATGCAGGCGACATTTTGCTTCAAGCATCGGAAGCGGTGGAATTGAGTAACGATAACCTGATAAGTGCTATTACTTCCAAGGAAGCAACTGGAAATGGCGGAAAAATTACAATTGAAACTCAACGATTGCAGCTTGTTGATGATTCAGATGTGGTGGCTTTTAGTTTGGGTCAAGGAAAAGGGGGAACTATTACAATCAGAGCTTCCCAATCAGTGTTAGTGAGGGACACGAGCAGTTTATCAACATTCACTAATGGTAGAGGCGATGCAGGTGACGTGATTATTGAAACTGGACAATTGATTATTCAAGACCCTGGACAAAAAATATCTGCAGGCTCGAATGCAGAAGGTAAAGGGGGCAACATCAAGCTCCAAGCAAATCAATTGATTGTTCGCAATGGCGCACAAGTGAATGTAACTGCTTTTGGTGCGGGCAAAGCGGGCAATTTGACGGTAACAGCCCAAGAGATCGAAGTTGTTGGAACATCGGCAGATGGTAAAGTCAGTGCTTTGTCTGCTAATACTGAAGGAACTGGTGATGCGGGAAACTTAACCATTGAAACTCAAAAATTAGGTATCCGTGATGGGGCACAAATATCAGCTACTACTTTTAATGCCGGAAAAGCAGGCAATTTGACGGTGAAAGCTAATGTAGTAGAGGTGATTGGAACATCAGCAGATGGTAAGTCTTCCAGTGGCTTGTTTACCGATACACAAGGAACTGGTGATGCGGGAAACTTAATCGTTGAAACTCAGCAATTGACTGTTCAAGGCGGGGCACAAATAACAGCTACTACTTTAGATGCGGGAAAAGGAGGCAGTTTAACAATCACAGCCGATGTAGTGCAGATTGGCTCATCAACAGATGGTCAGTTTTTGAGTAGCTTGCTTGTCACCTCTGAGGGAACTGGTGATGGTGGAAACTTAAGTATTCAAACTAAGCAATTGATTCTTCAAGGTGGGGCACAGATATCGGCTAGTAATTTTGGTGCTGGAAAAGCAGGTAATTTGACAGTAAAAGCTGATGTAGCAGAGGTGATTGGAACATCACCAGATGAGAAGTATCCCAGTGGCTTGTTTGCTGATGCTGATGGTACTGGTGATGGAGGAAACTTAAGCATTGAAACTCAGCAATTGACTGTCCGTGATGGCGCACAAATACTAGCTGGTACTGATGGTGCGGGAAAAGGAGGCAATTTGACAGTCAAAGCCGATGTAGTTGAGGTGATTGGAGGAGCAGCATCGGGTAAGTCTGCAAGTAGCTTGTCTACTAGCTCTGAAGGAACTGGCAATGCCGGAAATCTAACTATTAACACCAGAAATTTCATTGTCCGAGATGGGGCGCAAGTAGCTGCTGGTACTTTCGGTTCTGGAAAAGCAGGCAATTTTAAGATTACAGCAGAGTTAATCGAAGTGGCTGGAAAAGCTCCCAATGCTAAATATTCCGGTTTATTTGTTACTAGTGAAGAAGGGGCTGGTGATGCCGGAAACTTAATAATTAATACTGAGCGTTTGATTGTGCGAGATGGGGCGAGAGTCACTGCTAGCAGTTTCGGCACAGGCGCAGCTGGCAACTTGGAAGTAACAGCAAATTCGATTTTCATCGACAACGGGGGAATCTTAAGAGCGACAATCGCATCAGGTAATCAGGGTAATATTAATTTACAAACTTCTTCTTTAATTATGCGTCGTGGTAGCAACATTACCACTAATGCTACAGGCAAAGCTACAGGCGGCAATATTATTATCAACACTGATGTTTTAGCTGCTTTAGAAAACAGCGACATTAGTGCCAATGCTGAAGATAGTTTTGGTGGTCGAGTTATTATTAATGCTCAAGGGATTTTTGGGACTAAATTTCGTCCTGATACCACTCCCGAAAGTGATATTACTGCTACTTCTAAACTCGGCCCTCAATTTAGTGGTTCGGTGCAAATTAATACTCCTGAAATTGACCCTAATTCGGGGTTGGTGAATTTCCCAGAAAATGCGGTTGATGTTTCGCGATTAGTTCCTAAAGGTTGTATTGCTAGGAGAAAGGAAACTGGGACTTTTTATATTACTGGAACGGGTGGGTTTCAACATCGTCCTGGTGATGGTTTGATGTCGCCTTTGCCTACTGGGGAAGTGCGTTCTATCCCGGAGGATAATAGTTCTGGAAGGTCAGAGATTAACGATCGAATTATTGAGGCGCAAGGGGTTTATAAATTGGAAAATGGTCAGTTGGTTTTGGGTTGGGAATGTCCTGAGCAATAATATCATGTTTGGTTAATTATATAACGCAAGTTGCTAGTTATTTACATAAAGGTATGTAGTTGGGCTTTAGCCCTCTTATGAAACCTGGCATAAGAGGGCTAAAGCCCAACTACGTACAAAGAATCAGACTAAGGTCAATTTTTAAAGTGTTAAAATGGGATCTGTGGTGGTGATTGTGAAGAGGGAGGCTTCTATTGTTGTTATGGAAACGCTCATGACTACTCCTAAGATTTCGTTGGTTGAGCCTAGTTTGATTACTGTGTCTGAGATTCCGTCTTGATTGATATCTAGGGAATCATAAGTTAAAAGTTCTGGGGTGATGTCTTCGGTGAATCCTATACGATCGCCCTCCTCAACATCAAAATCAGTAATACAATCAACTAAAGTGACATTGTATTGTCCAACAGCTTCATCTCTGCGGAAAATATAAGTATCTGCACCACTACCACCAGTTAAAGTATCAGTTCCTAAATCACCAATTAAAACATCATCATCATCGCCACCTGATACCGTATCATTTCCTTTACCTCCCCGCAATAAATCATCACCTTTATCCCCGGAAACATTATCATCACCTTGGTTGCCATTAATAATATCTTCGTCTTCGTCTCCATAAATTCGATCGTTGTCATCGCCAGCATAAATTAAATCTCCACCTTCACCAGCATAAAGTGTATCTGCTCCTTGATTTGCATAAACAATATCACTAATAATTGAGCCAGTTAATGAATCGTCATTTTTACTAGCCCAAACACCTCCTGTGTATGTAGTAGAAACTTCTTCGGTAATAACTATTTCCTCACCTGCCGAGTATTCTAGCTGATAAATATCGTTGTTAGATATACCGATAATAGCGCTAGTAACTGTTTTCCGATAAGTTAAAACAGTTTCTACTGTTGTCACAACTGTCGAACTCACTTGGGAAACTTTGCCAAACAAAGATGTAGTAGTAACGGTGTCTTCTGGTGAAATAAATTGCCCTTTAGTTGTTAAATCTCCGTCATCGGTTTCAAAACCAAAAAGTTCTAGCGTATAAAGGTTGCCTTTATACCTAAAGGTTTCTTGAGATAAACCAGCATCAGAAAACCGGAGAAAGTCACCATCTAAAACTGGATCTCCTGTTGTATTAGTGGTTTCCAGGATATTAAATGTAAACTCAAAATTCTCTTCCCGATCGACTGGATCGGAAAAAGACAAATAAATTTCTAGGGGAAAATCACCTTGGAAATTAGTATTCTGTGAAACTTGACCATTGCCATAAGTTAAATCCCCTAAATAGAAAGGCTCATTCAAACCTGTATTAAACTCTTCTCCATCGAATTGAACAAAATTACTAAAACTACCAGTTGCAGGTCTACCCCAAGTTAAACGGTTTTCTGTTCCTCCATCTTCATCAGTAATTTCAAAAACTGTTGTCCGCAAAGGATTAACAGGAGGGCCAAATATTCCAAAAGATTCTCCAGTGAATGTTAGTGCCATATATTCATTCCTAAATTGTGTTTATCTCTGGCGCTTCTGAGTTTAGAGAATTTGAATCAAAAGATAAATGTCTTTTTCGGTAATAATTATTGTCTAATTCGGAAATCACATTAATAAAACTTGGTAATTGCTAATTCTTAAATCAGAAATAAACTTCGCGTAAATAGCTAATGATTTAATTAATCTGACAATTTATTGTGGATAGCAAGAAATTGGCATAGCAAAAAGTCGAGGAAAATAAAATGAGTTTGGCTATTTTTGATGAACAGTTCTACCTAGCAAATAATCCTGATGTTAAGGCATCTGTCGAAGCTGGAAACTTTCGTTCTGGTCGAGAACATTTTGAGAAATATGGTTTAAAAGAAGGTCGTACTTTAGTATCACCTTATTACGATGAAGCTGCTTATTTACGGAAGTTTCCCGATGTGGCAACAGCTGTTCAAAATAAGTTAATTCCTTCAGGTCTTGCACATTACATTCAAGCTGGAGAAGCGGAAGGACGTTCTGGAACTCCTTTTAATGAAGAATTTTATTTATTAGCTTACCCAGATGTTGCTAATGCAGTTAAAACAGGAACTTTTAGTTCTGGTTTCGATCACTACAGAAAAGTTGGTCAATTTGAAGAACGTGGCGCTTTTTTTACTGGAACAAGTGGTAGTGATCGCATTAAATCCTTTGGTAGAGTAGCGATCGTTTACGGTGTCGATCCTCTCACTGAAGGTGGTAGCATTCCTCAAGTTGACACCCTGATCGGTGGCAATGGATTAGATATATTCACATTAGGAGATTATTATATAGGCGCTGGTAATGCTGACTATGCTGTAATTCAGAATTTTAACCCTTTGCATTTTGATTTGATCGGTTTTTCAGGACGATCGAGTGACTATAACTTCCAAGTGTTCAATGGCAACACTAACATTTCCACAACTAACGGAGATCTTGTTGCTGTAGTGGAGGGAAATACAAATCTCAGTGTTTTAAGCTCAGATCCATTTACTAATGTTTTTATCGTCGGTTAGCCAAATAGCTATCTTAATTCTATAGACATCTCCTGTCAAAGGATGTAGAGACGTTGTATACGATGTAGAGACGTTGTATACAACGTCTCTACAATGGTTCCTAATAATCGAAAATCCAGTCTGCGAGGGCGGATTTTGTTTGTCTAGTAAGTAGGTAGATCTAAATAAAGTAAAACAAAGGCGGGCATCTTGCCCACCCCACAACATTTTCAGCTTTCTTGTGGGGTGGGCATCTTGCCCACCCCACAACATTTCCAGCTTTCTTGTGGGGTGGGCATCTTGCCCGCCCCATTGATAAATAACTATTTTCACTTTATTTATTTACACCTACTTAGTGACTTTAGTCGCCTCATGTATTTTTCGGTAATAACCGTTTCCTAACCTGGTAATTACCTTGAGAAAATCTGGAAATTGCTACTCCTTAAATCAGAAATTAAGTTCGCGCAAATAACTAATGATTTAACTTGTAGAAAGCTTTATTCTCAAAATTAAGAACAACCGAAGAAAAAAATATCATTATTAGTTGGCGAGACAGTTTATGTTTGATACCTTTACTCCTGAAACTAATTTACTCAACACATTACCTTCAGATTTAGAAAAAGGAATCAACAATACATTGACAACTGAGCCTTTTTTCACTAATGTTCAAAGTGAATTAAGTCGCAGTTCTGGTTATGCTCTTAACTACTTATTGGAGCAATTCCCAAATTTTCAAATTGGTAAAGCTATCACAAATTATCTAAATTTCAATGAGCCAGAATTTGCTGATTCTTTCTCTTATAATTGGACTGAAAGTGACGCTGACCAAGTAGATGTTTTAACTGGATCTTCCCCAAATAGTCAGAATGCTAATACTAACATTAGCCTTGCAGCTACTAATGATAACTTAAACTCGAATTCTCCACAGGATTTTGCCCCAACTATTTCAATTGTACCTGGAAGTTTGAGGGCCGATCGCTTTTCCATAAATCCTGACACTAATCTGACAGTTGTTTCGGGAAATGGCAATGTTGATTTTGGCACGGGAGGTAGAGATATCCTCGATCTTTCCCAGATTTTTTCTAGCACAGTCAAGTTTAATTTCACTTATGCCGATCGCGGGGGAGTAGTTTTTAATCCGGGAAATGGCGATCGCCTATTTGATGCGATAACTTTAAACAATAATAACCTCATTATCTTTGAAGGAATTGATGCTATTCAATTCGCTGATGGTTTATTAAATTTATCAGTAACAACCAACGATCCTTTATTCAATCAACAATGGAACCTACACATGATGGGAGTGCAGAATGCTTGGCGCTTTAGCACAGGTTCTAATCAAGTTTTAATCGGAGTTCAAGATACAGGATTGGGAACTAGTTGGTTTGGTAATTTTCACCCCGATTTAAAAAATGTTATTGGCTATAGTAATAACATTAGGGATGACTTTAGTGATAGCTATACCTCTCATGGTACTGCGGTTCAAAGCATCATTTCTGCTACCAGTAATAATGGTATCGGCATGAGTGGTATTAATTGGAATTCTCAGGTAATTAACATCGATGTTTTAGGCGAAGATCTAAACGATCAATCTTTAGTTGAAGCCACCAAAAATATGATTAATACAGCTAACAGCAAAGGTCAACGTTTAGTGATTAATATGAGCTTGGGATATAGTGATACATTTGGGCAAAATTCCGATCTTGAATTAGAACAAGTAGTGGCTAATAACCCAAATGTTTTGTTTGTGATAGCAGCGGGAAATGATGGTAATTTAGGTATACCAGGAATTTCTTCTCCGGCAGTATTAGCACAGCAATATGATAATGTAATTGCTGTTGGTGCTTCTTGGGGAACTAAAAATGAATATGGTTTCTTAAGAAATCCTGGTCAACGCATTGAATACGCCTACAGATGGGGTTCTCAGTATGGTGAGGGATTGACTTTAATGGGACCATCGGAAGTGGTGAGCACTCGTGCTACTGACTTAATATGGGGAGCATATTTTAATTATGAAACAAGTTTTAATGGTACGTCAGCAGCTACACCAAATGTCACTGGAGTTGCTTCTTTAGTTTGGAGTGCTAACCCAAATTTAACTGCTTCTAATGTTAAACAAATTCTCTCAGAAACAGCTTACGATTTGGGTAGCCCTGGTTACGATATTTACTATGGTCATGGATTTGTGAATGCTGATGCAGCGGTGAGAAAAGCTCTCGTTAGCACACCAAGAAGTTAAGGCTAACTACAAGATAGACAGCAAATTTTAACTTCACTGATGTAGTTTTCGGAAATCACAATGGCAGATTAATACAATAGCGTTTTCCTAATTAGGAAATAGAGTTTACCGAAATAGCTAATTACTTAATTAGTAATTGCGTGATATATTCAATGAACAGCCAAGTCAAATGCTAGCTCGTTGTTTAGTGTAGCTATTTTGTCAAACCCATGAAGCTATTGTGATTACTGAATATTTGTATTTACTAGGGTTTCTGGTTTATTTTATGAGTTTATTATCGTTTATTGCTTTTCATCACAACACTGAACGAGCTTGGCAATGGTGGTCGCACAGGCAGTCAAAGCATCTTTTTCATGAAGCTGAAAGGATTCGTAATGGTTTATTACAAGATTCTTGTGCTATACGGAGAATGTTAGAGTCATTAGTCATAAATGAAGGAAATATTTCTCCTGAACTTAGCCAAGATTACTTAGGAAAAATCGAAAAAATTTACCGTTCATTGGAGGAATTGAGCGATCGCTTAGCGCCCATGAACTCCGAATATAGTTTACCTTTAGGAATTGAGAGTTTAGCTGCTCTGTGGTGCCAAAAAAATCCCCATCTCAAAATTAGCTTAGAAATTCCTACTGATTGGAGGCAAGAATCTCCAGAACTTAGTCTCGTAATTTTGCAAATTATAGATGAGCTTCTCCAAATCAATTTACTAAATGAGTTGACTAAAAGAGATGTTTCTATTAATCTTAAATTAGAAAAAACCATTGCTCAACTAACTGTTTGTATTTCTTATAGTGACAAAGCAACTCTTAACTTTTATGCTAAGTCGTCAAATCTAGATTACCTCAGCAAGACTTTTAAAGTTTTAACATCGGGAAAATGTTACCGTCGTCAAAAAGACTTGACTGAAATTTGGTATTTTCAATGGGGTGAGTCGGTGAAGCGAGGAAACTAAAGCTTTTGTAGGGGGTGAGATGTCTATTCCATAAGGAGCTATAGAGTTTGATTGGGAAAATTTTTAGTAATTTGGCCTAAAATACAATAAAATAATTTTAAAATTTCAACAATAATCTGCGACAGGATTGATTATGATTCAAAAAACGCTAGAAGAGGAAAAGTGGAAATTTCTGGTAATCGATGACCATGAATTATTAATAAGTGGCACTATTGATATATTGCAAAAGCAATATCCCAATGCAGAAATTCTTACAGCACAAACTGCCCAAGATAGTTTAAAACAAATAGAAAACTTTTCTCCAGAGGTCATAATTATGGATCTTTCGATTCCTGAACAAACTGGAGGAATGGCTCGACCAGAGGTAGGACTTCAGTTATTGAAAAACTTCATGAAGAAATATCCAGAAATTAATTTTGTGGTACAAAGCGCCCATGCAAGAACATTAGTGCGGATTAAACAGGAAATTGATAGTCACAAAGGGGGATTTACAGTGGCAGATAAAAGCCTTTCTAGCCAAGAAATGTTAACCAGAGTCAACTGGGCTTTACAAGGATTAACTCATACCAAAGATATTAAAAGTATCCAAGTTATATTAGAATTTAAACCAGAGTGGTTAAAAGTTCTAGAACTGGCATTTCAAGAAGGATTACAAGATAAGGCAATTGCCGATCGCTTAAATGTATCTGAACGCATGGTAAGACACTATTGGAATAAAGTTCAAGATGCTTTAAATGTTTATCCTGAAGAAGGTAAAAATATTCGCATCCAAACTGAAATGCGAGCTAGAGAAGAAGGTTTAATTGATTGAAATTAAGGGAATTAAAGAATTGTGCAAGAGAATATTTGGCAAAGAATTCAAGAACAAGTAAGAATTTGGCGGACTGGGACAATCCCAGGAATAATAGTAATTGTCCTAGTAATCATTGCCCGTTCCCTTGGTTATTTGCAATCTTTGGAATTAGCAATTTTTGATAAATTTCTCCGGTTACGTCCGCCCGAATCTATTGATGAACGAATCACTATTATTGGAATTGATGAAGAAGATATCCGAACTGTAAAAACCTATCCCATTCCTGATCGCGAAATTGCTCAATTAATTAACAAATTGCAGCAATATAAACCGAAAGTAATCGGTCTTGATATTATCAGAGATTTGCCTGTAGAACCAGGTCATAGTTCCTTAGTTACCACATTTAAAAATACTAAAAATTTAATGGGAATTGAAAAAGTATTACCTGCTGAATTTGCACCTCCACCAACATTACCTGCTCAACAAGTTGGTTTTGTAGATGCTATGTTAGATTATGATGGTAATTTAAGACGTAGTTTATTAGCAACTCCGACTCCCAAAGGATATAAATTTTCTCTGTCTTTAAAGTTAGCCGAAGCTTATTTAGCCAACAAAAGTATTAAGCTGCAAAATGGGATTCAAGACCGAGAAGCTATGAGATTTGGAGCAACTGAATTACCTCGGTTTTTATCTAATACTGGTGGATATATAAAAGCAGATAATGGCGGAATTCAAATATTACTTAACTTTCGGAGTGGGGAAAAAAGATTTAGAAGGATATCGTTGAATCAGCTAAAAAAGGGAGAATATAATCCTCAGTGGTTACACGATCGCATTATCATTATCGGTCTAACCGCTCCTAGCATTAAAGATAACATAAATACCACAGCAATTCGCAGTACAGATCCGGCACCGGGAGTAGTTTACGGAGTAGAAATTCAAGCTCATGCAGTTAGTCAAATTATCGGTGCAGTATTGGACAAACGACCACTTTTATACAGTTGGTCAGAAGAATGGGAATATTTATGGATTTTACTTTGGGGTATTGTGGGAATAAGTTTAGGAAGAATAACTCAAGCTCCGGGAAAAAATATTTTAGTTGTTAGTGTAGCTGGCATTACTTTATTAGGAATTGCTTATTTTTGCATACTTTTGGGTTGGTGGATACCAGTATTACCTGCAGTGATACTACTAGTTGTAAATGGTATAGTCCTGACTGCTTTTTATCAGTATGACCGCGCTTTGAGAGCTAGAATTAGCGATAGACAAATGTTAATAGATCGCACATTTACTACTATACATAATGGGCCATTACAAAAATTAGCTGCAATCTTGAGAGATCTGCAAGAGGAAAATTCACCCCAACAACAACAATTAATTAAAGACTTAAAAGATGTTAATTCGGAACTGCGAGCAATTTATGAGTTCATGCAAAACGAAACCGTAACTCAAGCGGATAATCTTTACTTAGAAAGGAGATTAGAAATTAACTTACAAGCTCCCATACATGAGCTTTTTTATCAAGTATATGTTCATACATTAGAGCGAGATTTACCCTGCTTTAGAACTTTGAAAATTAAAGTTTATTCTTTTGTACCTATTGATAACAAACAATTAAGCATTGGAAACAAACAAGGACTCTGCCGTTTTTTAGAAGAAGCATTGTGCAATGTGGGAAAACACGCGATCGGAGTAACTCGTCTGGGCGTTACTTGCACTAAAAACGAAAATTGGTATACTCTGAGTATCGTGGATAATGGACAAGGTATTAACTTATCATCTGAAGGTCGAGGAACGCAGCAGTTTAAGAATTTAGCCCGACAACTTGGAGGTAAATTTACCCGAAAAAGTTTAGCAAATAGGGGAACTATTTGTGAAATAACTTGGCCTATGAAAAAGAAGTATTGGTGGAAATTTTGGTAGTTTTATTCGGGATAGATAGAAGCAAACTAAGAATCTTGATGGTTTATTTGGCTATCGGTAATCAAGTGGGATATTTTGGCGAAGAAAGGGAATAAGGAGGAACTCTTGAACAGGGAAAAAATTTGTCCTTTGCCGATGGTTGGTAGCCCTCTATTTGATCTTCTAAAGAAGACTACTGCCCTAGTATCTTAGCTAGGGCATTAATTTAGTTTATTGCTGTGAGCAAAGTTCTTTGTAGATTACATCAGGATCAATTGCTAGTAGATTTGGATTCTTGGAAACATGAATCGCAGAACCATTTTTGAGTACTATAAGTGGCGGTTGGGTTGCCTTTGGGTTGTAGGCAGATGTGTTGCTTGTGCGATCGCCGTATGGTGATAATCGATTCCAAATCGAAGGAATTACTGAATCTAAACTATTGGCCTTTGGTGAACGGCAGATACTATCAGCCAAAGACTTGTCACTCGATACCAGTCCCAAGTCTTTACGACCGAAGCCAACCAATCTGGCTCGCCCGTCTATGTTGCGTAGGAACAGAAAGTTGTTAGAACGCTCTTGAGCGTTAGCAACCGTAGCACTCAAACCAATCAAAGCAGTGATCGCAACCAATCCGAATCCAATTCTCATTTGACTAAAACCCGATACTCTGTACTTAGTGTTCCCAATGGAACAGGGTTACTAACATAATTGTTCGTAGTTCATAGAAACTTTAATAATCGCCAAACAGATTAACACCCTTTTGGCAGACTGAAGACGTTGCTGTGTTGGTAATTTTTGATGTCTAAAGTTTTGACAACTCCTTCTATATTCAAAAGCTGAAGGATTTGATATTCATGTCGCAAGGGAGTAATCTCTTCTAAAGTGGCATACTCGGCTTTCAGAGTTTTGACGATCGCAAACGTTGCTTCCGGCTGTGTAATAGCCCGATAGATAACAGTTTTACTTCCTTCGTGCAGAAGTTTGACAATTTGGTAGCTGGGAAAAATAATGTAGCTAGATTCAGAAAAACGATTGAATACTTTCTAGTATAATAAGGGCTTTGGGATAATTTCACTATCCTTGCAATATATCTAAATACAAAGAGTCAGTTTTATGAATTATTCATTTATATTGATATATAGTTAGTTATATAACTGACTAACTAACTCACTAAGCTAAAATCCTAATTATGAAAATCGTCAGGTAGTTAGTGGAGGTGATATGATAAAGTTAATCAAACAACCTCCACTAACTTATGTTCGCGGGATGGTACAACTACATCTGCCCCTTTAGATGTAATACATGGGATTATTATGTTTACGCTCATCCCTCAGCTGGCATAAGTCTTGGAGAGTATAACGGCTGAGAATTGCTTCAGAAGCAGAATTAGCTTGTTGCCAAACTTTATAAATTGCTTCTTTTTCTAGAGTGCAATAATCCGATCGCTTTTTCTCTTTCTGCTCGCCTTCTAAAGAAATCACAACTTCTAATACAGTAATCTCCCAAGGTTCACGGCTTAATACATAACCACCTTTAGACCCACGATGACTGTGTACTAAACCACCACGTCGCAGACTAGTAAAAACTTGTTCCAAGTAACGTTCAGGAATTGGCTGTTTAGTTGTAATTTCACTAAGAGTTAATGGAACTTTTTTAGTGTTTTGACTTGCTAATTCTATAAGTGCTAACAAGGCATATTCCAGCTTGGAAGATAGTTCGATAAGACTGTAACTTTGGTTGTTTAAGGGAAAATTTAACATGATATTCTTGTTAAGTACATGAACAAAACAATTAGAAATACAAACTTTATAAGCATTTAAAATATGGAAATTTTCAAATTACTTGGCATGGTCAAGATAACATAGATCACACCTGTTCCTAAAAGGATGGACACTAAACTAAAAATAATCACCCATCGTTTTGAAGGTTGGTAGGTATCAGCATCAATTGCATCTAGAACCCAAAAATAGTGCTGGGTTGAAAGTAAGACTGTTACTAAACCAATTCCGGCAAAAAGTAAGCCGAGTGCCCAACCGTAACCTGTTCCGGGAACATCAGGTGAAATCAAATAGCGTAGGCGTGCAATTAATACCCCAAAACCTGTGAGAGCGATCGCAGTTCGCATCCATGCCAAATAGGTTCTTTCGTTGGCTAAATGATCTCTGGTTCGCTCCGAACTTGTTTTTGCCCTGATTACAGCTTTTTTTGCTGCTAATTCAGAATTCACCTGTGCTAACGGCTCAATAGTTTTGGGATAATCGCTAGTTTCTTGGGGTGGTTCCATAAGTCTAAAAATTTGAGGTTAACGATTGGCACTTGTTAATTTTTTAGGTGCAGAACTCTTATTTCAGAACTGGATCGGGGAAAATTTTAATTTTCTTAGACTGCACATAAACTCCTTGATTTGGCTGCAATTGCAGTTGCAGAAAACGCTCTCGGCTTAGGTAAGCATTTACTCTTTCTTCTGACTCCAAAACTAACTCGACGCGAATTTCCCAACCTAAATAAATAATTCGATCAACTCTCGCAGCTACCGCACCTTTAACTGGTTGTAGCTGAACTAAAACATCGTGAGGTCTTAAGAAAATTTGCTCTTTTTCTGCGAGCAGTTTATTACTAGGTAAAAAGCCTGCATTACTTGGTAAAACATTCACAGGCCCAAGAAAACTCATCACAAAAGGAGTTGCCGGATTATCATAAATTTCTGATGGTTTACCAACTTGTTCCACACAACCTTGATTCATCACCACAATTTCATCAGCTACCTCCATTGCTTCTTCTTGATCGTGGGTAACAAATACAGTTGTGATTTGCACTTCTTCGTGCAGCTGTCGTAACCAATTCCGCAATTCTTTACGGACTTTGGCATCTAATGCACCAAAAGGTTCATCTAATAACAAAACTCTTGGTTGTACTGCTAATGCTCTGGCTAAAGCGATCCTTTGTCTTTGTCCACCGGAAAGTTGAGAGGGATAGCGATCGCCTAAACCCCCCAACTGAACTAAGTGCAAAAGTTCCTCAACTCGTTGTTGAATCTTGTTTTTAGCTATTTTGCGAATCTCCAAAGCAAACCCTATATTTTGACGAATTGTTAAGTGCTTAAACAAAGCATAGTGTTGAAACACAAAACCAATGTGGCGCTCCTGCACAGGCTGGTAAGTAGCATCTTCACCAATCAACCAGATTTTACCCATATCAGGAAGTTCTAACCCGGCAATCATCCGCAACAATGTGGACTTTCCCGATCCTGATGGGCCTAACAATGCCACCAAAGAGCCTGTTTTCACTTCCAAACTTACCCCATCAACGGCTTGAAAAGAGCCAAATCGTTTAGAAACATTCTCGACTTTAATACCCATATTGTGCCTCGACAAGAAACTGCTATATTTAAAACTACGCTAAATACATCGATAAACAGTATTTTACACTACCATGCTCTTTACACTACTCTCAACGAAACAATCTGTAAAACCAATTCGCCAGCAATTCGGTCCCCGCTCAATACTGCCAATCAAGTCAAACCAGCTTTGGAAAATTGAGTCAGGTGTGGTGAAAGCAACCACTTGGCTGGAAGACGATACAACCATTACTTTGGGAATTTGGGGTTCAGGAGATATCGTTGGTAAAGCTTTATCAAAGGTGGAAGCTTATCAAATGGAGTGCTTAACCAAAGTAGAAATAATCCCATTTCACGCCCAAGAGTGGCAGGAAATTACAGATGTTCTATTAGCCCATATTCAACAAGCTGAGGAATTATTGCTAATTCGTAGCTACAAAAGAACGGATCTCATGGTAATTAAGCTTTTAAGTTGGTTGGCAAAAAGGTTCGGTCATGAAGTTAAAAACGGGCATTTAATTGATGTACGTTTAACTCACCAAGATATAGCGGAAATGCTTGGTGCTACTCGCGTTACTGTGACTCGCGTCTTAATTCAATTGGAACAACAAGGTTTGATTGAACGCCTTTCTTTACATAGATTTTTGGTCAAAGAAGAGGAATTATGGCATTACGAAATTTAGGTAAATTGTGTTAATTATCAGTGTTTGTATAATCTCGAATAAAATTTCGGATACCTCTTTGCTAACAGTTAAAAGAGGTATATTCTTCTAGATTAATTAAATATAGTACATTTGATTAGATTTGCGGCTTTCTTTACGTTTATCAGATAAACTTTTTAGGGAATAGCTGGCAAAAAGCTCCATTACGGATTGATTTGCTTCCAACCAAATATCCTCAATTAGTAAATTATCTAAAGATTCAACTGAACTCTGTCCTGATTTTTCTGGCTGATGAATACCTTCTAAGCAAGTGACAATTTCTAATAAAGTAATATTTTCTGGCGCTTTAGTTAAACAATAACCACCTTTCGTTCCACGCTGAGAACGAACAATCCCACTACGTCGCAGGGAAATTAACAATTGCATCAGATAACGATAGGGAATGTTCTGAGCAGCAACAATTTCATCTACTTGTAAGTAACTGCTTTGTTGGTAATGATCGGCTAGTTCTAACAAGGCTAATAAACCATATCTTACTTTAGCAGATAGTTTCATCATCTTAACGTTGACACTGATTATATTAATACCACACTTTGACGATGGGTTTTGTGTAGTTTAAGAAATATCGCTAAATTTTACTTTTTTTCTATCTAGCACTTGAAAGAAAAAAATGCAAAAAAAGCTACTTTAACTTGCTCTCCAAGCACATTCAGTCTTAATCACTACTAATTTGCGTAAAAAGCAAGAGTTAGGAAATATTTCTATGAGTTGCAATAACTACACTAAGCCGATTAGCTTAGTGTAGTTTAAAGTATTATACTATAGTTTTTTAAAATGAATACTATTTTATAAATCTTGATTACTACGAGATTTAGGCTAATTTAGAGATAATATTTACAACAGAGTATCGAATAGCTAGGTATAAATTAGAAATGAAAAATAAAACGTTTACCAAAGTTAGCAAAATCATTGCTTTTCTGCTATTGTCGCTAATTTTTTTCTCCCCTTTCGTAATTGTCAATGCTGGAGAAAGGGGAGTTTTAATGCAGTTTGGCAAAGTCCAAAATCAAATTTTCGGAGAAGGCATTCACTTGATTGTTCCCATTGTTAATACTGTTAAAAAACTGAGTATTCGTGTGCAAAAGCAGGAAATTTCCGCAGAAGCTTCCTCGAAAGATTTACAGGATGTTTTTACTGATGTTGCTCTTAATTGGCATATTGTCCCAGAGGAAGTAAACTTAATTTACCAACAAATCGGAAATGAAACAGCAGTTATAGATAAAATAATTAACCCAGCAGTAGAAGAAATACTTAAAGCTGTGATGGCAAAATATACAGCAGAAGAAATTATTACTAAAAGGGAGGAGGTAAAAACTGGAGTAGATAATGCTTTAACTACTAGGTTAATAAGTTACCACATTGCAGTTGATGATATTTCTTTAGTTCATGTGCATTTTTCCCAAAGATTTGGTGATGCTGTAGAAGCTAAACAAATTGCTGAACAAGAAGCAAAAAGAGCAGAGTTTGTAGCACTTAAAGCTACTAAGGAAGCGGAAGCTAAAGTGAATTTTGCCAAGGGAGAGGCGGAAGCACAAAGGTTAGTCCGCGAAACTCTGACGACGGAAGTTTTAGCGAAGCAAGCTATAGAAAAGTGGAATGGGAATTTACCTCTAATTATTGGTGAGGGTGGGCCAAAAGTGTTGGATTTGAGTCAATTAGTAAATACTCTGCAAAAGTAAGGTTTCTCATCAATTACAAATTACCAAAAAGTTCTAAAGGAGTATCGAGGATTTTTAGTTGAAGGAGTGCCAAAATTACTAGGGTGTAGGCAGTGGAAGTAGCTATACCCATCAATAATTCTTTCTTAAAATTACGTTCTTTAGATTGGTCTTGAAAAACGTCCATAACTCCGGCTTGCATGAGTAGAATTCCGGCGATGCAGGAGATCCAATAACCAATTATGGTGCAGGGTAGGAGTAATTTTGGTGACAGTAAGCTACAGAGATAGCCAAAACTGTAGGCGATCGGCAAATTAAAAAACAAGTCATTCCACCAAGACAAAGGTGAAAGCAGAAATCCTATAACCAGGAAAAATCCACCTTTGAGCTTTTTGAAGAGGACTGCTACAAAGTCCTTCGATATGCCTTGGCGTAACTGTTCTGGGTTCAATGCTTTAGCAATACTCAAGCCTTGACCAGCTTTTTGGCTGCTTTCCATATAACTCCTTAATCCCAATCGATTTACCGTATTTTAAAACAGAAAAAAGTAAAAGTCTAGTAGAAAGCAGTAAAAAATAGCATTTCCTTATGAAACGGTTTTACACTCAATACGGGTCAATTACTTTGTTGTCAGGATTTTTAGGGAACCACGTTCGCGTAGCGTGTGCGTAGCACGTAAGACACGATAGCGAAGCGAAACGCGATAGCGTTTTAGAACACGAAGAAAGAAGAAGAAATGGCTCAAATACAAAACTTGGAAGTATCGTATTTAGACTAAGTACATTGGAATTTAGGTTAGATGAAAAAATTCGGAGTTTTGTTTTTAGTAGCCTTTTTTAGCCTAATTGTTTGCCTGTCCATCAATGCAGCACAGCCTCGCCCAGAACCGACTTTGTGGCAGGTTTATCAACAGTCGCTCAAGTCAGCCAAATATGTCGATCTCACTCATACAATTACTCCTGCAATTCCTGTCTGGTCGGGATTTGGTGCGTCTAAGTTTGAACCTACCATCAATCCAAAAACAGGTCAGCCATACAATTACCAAAAGGATGGCTTTGAAGCGACCCATTACGACTTATCTACCGATCAGCTGGGAACACAGCTAGATCCACCAGCCCACTGGAATCCAGATTATCCAGCGCTTGATGAGTTGCCTGCTACCTTTGCGGTTCGTCCTTTGGTGGTGATTCCGATCCAGGAACAAGTAGCACTCGACCCCAACTATCATCTTACTCTCAAGGATATTCAGGATTGGGAGCGTCGGCATGGTAGGATTCCTTCTGGTTCGGTGGTGTTTGTGCGATCGGATTGGTCTAAAGAATGGCCCAACCCCGAACTGGCTACCAGGACTAAGTTTCCTGGGGTGACACTAGAGGCGCTTAAATTCTTGCACTTACAACGCCAGATTTTGTTCCACGGACACGAACCCCTAGATACAGATAGTACGCCCACCTTGGAAGGAGAAGCTTGGCTGTTGCACAATGGCTATACTCAAGCCGAAGGGGTGACAAATTTGGACAAGGTGCCGGAAACAGGGGCACTGGTGGCGATCGGGTATCCTAAATTCAAAGGAGGTTTGGGGGGCTATGCACGCTATATCGCTATCTGTCCGCCTGATTGGAAATACGGCGTGTCGGTGGGTCAAATTCCAGAATCCCCTTTGCAAAAAGCGGATAAACCACTTCATTGGGATACAAAACTCGGTGTCCGAGTTCGGTGAACAGGCATAACATAGTACAAGAAAACCACGAAGACACGAAGAACACGAAGGAAGAAGAAGAAATAGCTTAAATGTTTAAATCAGCGGCGGCAGATAACTTGAACGAGTCTGCAAGTGCCTTTCTACCGCCTGCTGGATTTGAATTGTTAGCTGGTTAGCAATTAAAGTTACTACACTTCTTGCTACTTTACCTCGACAAACAATAACTTTTCGCCCAATCTTCTAGCTTCTCGACTTGAGCCGAATTCTTTAGCTTCTCAACAGTAAATTTTCCCAACTTATAGATTAAGAAGAAACTCCCACTTGTTCCACCTGCGATAAGTATACCCATAACAGCTGGACCTCCAACTGCTGAAGTAACGACGGCAGTAGCTGCTGCTCCTGCAACGTTGCTACCCATCATTCCAGCAATTGTCGTCATTAAACCCCCTAGTCCCAACTCAGAAACGGCTGAAGCAATTCCAGCATAACCAGCCAGTGAACCTGCTCCGGCAGCAGATGCAGAATTAATGGCCTGAGTAATTGCGTAGGTTGAAGTTACGCCTTGTTCAATAGCTGCCCACGTTGAATTGTCAATGCCATTTAACTGGTCGAAATAAGCTCTACAAACCATTTCCGGTGTTGTATTCAAAAACCTTTTTGCATCTACAACAATCTGTTTATTCGACAAGATTTTATCAATCTGTTTCAGACCTGAAAAATCAGGATGGGGGGACGCAACGGCGGGTTGCGGTGAAGTTAAGCCTAAAGATACTGTAATCATGAGAATTATCAGCATTACAGATAAGATTCTTTTGAACTGCTTTAGCATGGACATTTATAGAAATACCAACTACGTTACTTATAGAATGCCCAAGCAATAAACACTACTAACACACTAAGTAATTTTAAGTTACTGCCAAAACCTGAAAATGAAGGCAGGAACTGTTAATTATGTCAAAGTTGCCATCTAACACTTCATTACAGCCCAAAAACTACGTACTTTGGAGGTGCGCGATTCACTACAAAACGGCTCTTTCGGGTTAATGGGAAAAAATGTTCATAGATGTTACAAACTAGGGAAACGGTGCGTTAGGCACGGGAATTTATTTATCGGTTGAAATGCTGAATTTATCGCCCGCGCCTAACACACCCTACAGTTAAATAAGATTTTTTTATGACCATAAATCCGGGAGAGCCGAAAAAATCAGCCAGAAGAAAACTTTCCTGGCTGTTTAAGGTTGAAAATGTTATTCTGTTGGTCTTACTTAGTCGTTTTCTATTGTTGGTGCGTTGGGAATTCTAGCAGCTATAGCATCTGGTGAAATATTGGGAATAAACCAATTAGCATCACCAGCGCTGTAAATTTCCGATGGAGGGACGTTTAATTCTACTGCGCCTGTGTCAGGATTAACTTTAACTACTAATTGGGTGCCATCAAGGATTTTGACAGCTACAGGATTTGCTAATTCTTGTGTTTTTGCGTTATTACTTAAACCTGCAATTTTGATTCCACCTGGTAAATAAACTCCATCACAATCCCACTCATCATTGGTGGTTTCGCCATCTGCGAGAAAATAGATGGCATTATCGAATGTGGAAGTCGATTTTTTGGGTTTAGCGCCATAAACAGCTAGGGTTTTTCCAGTTTCATTGCGACATTGACCCCAGTTAATGCCAGATTCTAAAGCATATTTTTGAAATTCCAAATCTGCGATCGATTTTTGAATGTCTTCTTGGGTAACGCCTTCCGGTAATTCTGGGGAATCTTTAACTTTCAACAATTCATCTAACGCTTGAGTGACTTGGATGTAGTCGGGGTTATTAGTAAATTTTGGTGGATCAGCAAATGAAGGTTTGGCAATTAATAGGTTAACAAAAATTACCAATGCTACAAGAACTATTTTCAAGTATCTCATGGTTTTCTCCTTGTAATTTAGTCAAAAAATTTGAGGTTAAATCGGAATGAAGGGGGGAGTTTAATTTTTTTCGACTTGTGGCGATCGCCAATAATTAATCGCCTGGGTAAGCACACAACTACCGATCGCTAGTAGAGTCATCGCAGTCAAGGAACTGCTTTCTAGTGTATGACTTTTGCACAAAATGAAGATACCTAAACCAATCAAAATGAAGGGGACAATATTTTTTCCATGACGAGTCAAGGTAGAGGCGATCGCAGTTAGGTTTGTTAATCGGTAAGCAGCATAACACCAAACACCAACCATTGAGAAAAATACAGCCAGGATTACTGGAAGACTTGCTAAAGTACTGCTAGCAAATAATGGTACATAAATGCTGATATTGTCACTGCCATTAGCAACAGTAACCGCTGCTACACCGTACACTTGAGGAGAAAAAATCTTTGCCAGTACAGAGTTATTATGTTCTGTTTCTACTTCATCGTCCGAGTCATCATCATCGCGATTGATTAAGCTGTTAATACCGATCGCGATCGGGACAATACCCAACATTCCAATCCAAGCTTGAGGTACGATTAAACTGCCAAAAAAACCGGGAAGGCTAGCCATCACTAATGCAGTAAAGCCGAGATATTGTCCAGCAACAATGTGCCAACGGCGAAAATTAGTATTTACTTGGGAAAAGAACAGGCTGAGAATGACAATATCATCAATATTGGTAGCACTAAAAGCAGTTAATCCAGCGGGAATTGCAGTTATTAATTCATCCATTTACAGTTCATCCTTTTTGTTATGTTTCGGGTTTATTCAATTAGTCATGAATAAGTTTTATTCCGAAGTATTCATGACTGGTAAATTTATTCAAAGTCATCCGGATCGAGTGAAATTGCCTTTACTGGAGAACTGCCATAAGGAGTCGTAGGTTTGTCAAATTTTGCATGAATTGAATCAATACCTCGCTGCATTGAAATAACGATTTCTGGGGAACGAAACCTTTGCATGATAAACCAGCCACAAGTTGCGGCTAAATACAATAAGAATAGATAAGGAAAAGCATCGTAAGGTGCTTCTGGAACTGGGAAAAGTGTACTACCTGGAATTCCCACACTACCCAAAACTGGTATTGCCATGAATCCAATTGCTAAAACTGAAACTATTACATTAATAGGGCGCAATTGACCAATATTGCGGAGGTAAACTGGTGCAGCAATAGATATGAGAATGTACACAGTTAAAAATCCATAGCTACAAATTGCCCCTAAATAACCCATACTTTCAAATAATTTGATGTGAAACAGAGACATTACAGCAGGCACTAAAAACATGATGAAGGTACATAAAGTGACTGCAATATGAGGGGTTCTATTAGAGGAATGCGCTGAACCTAAAGAAGAGTGAAATAATCCGTGACGTGCCATCAAAAAGAAGATTCTTGCAGCCGGATTAATACAACCTAAGACACAAGCAAAGAAGCTAAATAAAGCACCAAAGGCAATTAATTGTCCTAACCAACCCATTCCTAATTGTTGTGACAAGAAACCCAGAGGTTCTTCGGTATTAACAATGGATACTCCTGTACTTCTAAAACCCAAAACTTCAATGTAGGTCATGAGAATGAAGAATAAACCAGCCAAAATTGTGCTGCCAGTTACAGCTTTGGGAATAGTTTTTAGAGGTTTTTTTGCTTCATCACCTAAAGAAGTAGCACTTTCAAAACCAGAAAAACCAAACATTACTAAGACAAGTCCTGTTGCTACGTTACCAGGAGTTACGCCTTCTAATGTTAATTGGGGTAAATCTAAAGCAAAGCCTGTATGTGACCAAATAATTACCCCTAAAACTGAAATTAATACCAGAGTAATTCCTTCTAACCACAACATTGCCATTGCTGAAAGTTGGATGTCTTTATAAGCTGCGTACCAAGCAATTCCTGCGCCAAGTGATAACAGCGTAATGCTGGAAGGATGAATCCCTAAATGACCGATTAAAATGCTACTAAAGTTAGCTAAACCGCATAAAACAGACATTCCAGTAAATAAGTAAGCTAGCACTAAGCTCCAGCCGCAAATTACGCCTGCTGTTAGCCCTAAACCTTTGACAATGTAAGAATAAAGTGAACCAGGAGAGGCTGAACGACTAGCAAATTGGTTAATGTTAATACCAACAAAAATTAACCCGATTAAGCCAATCAAAAAACTTAACCAAGTGCCATTTCCAGCCAGGGCAACAATTAAGCCAAGATTAGAAGCTGGTATTGTGGTAGGTGCAATCACAGCAAAGGATTGCGCTAAGACTTCTCCGAAGGAAAGACAGTCTGGTTTTAAACCGTGAACACTGTGATTATTTAATTTTTTAGTCGTCATTTAACCATTTCCTTTTATTTATTGAATTGAATTGCGGCTAAGTTGGTTTGTGCATATTTGCTTTAGCTTGAGTTGAATCCAGGGTGTCTCATTGTTACTTTAAACTCTTTTTTTGTATAAAACAAACATTCTTTTTTGTTAAACTCATAAATTGAATTTATGGAAATCTCCAAAGTACAGTTTTGAGGTAGGAAATGTCATCAATGACCCTCGATCAGCTACGAATTTTTTTAGCCGTAGCAGAACATTTGCACTTTACTCGTGCAGCAGAAGTTTTATACATTACTCAACCTGCTGTTAGTGCAGCAATTCAAAGTTTAGAAACAGAATATGGGGTGAGATTGTTCGATCGCATTGGTCGCCATATTGAAATTACAGAAGCAGGTAAATTACTACAAGTAGAAGCCAAAAAAATTCTCGAACAAGTTGCTTTAACAGAACGGGGATTGCGGGAATTAAACAACCTCCAACGGGGTGAGTTAAAATTAGGAGCAAGCTTAACTATTGGCAACTATTGGCTACCGGACAAAATTAGTCAATTTAAGCAGTTATACCCCGGTATTTTTGTTAACTGTACCTTGGCTAATGCTGATGATATTTGCGAAGGTACAGCGTTGGGTTTGTTCGATATTGGGTTAATGGCGGGGGAAGTTAAGCCATCTGTGAAAAAGAGTTTAGATAAAGAGGTTGTAGGAAGTGATCGCTTACAAATTGTTGTTGGTAAATCCCATCCTTGGTTTAAAAGAAAAAACATTTTCTTAAATGACCTTTTTACGACTGATTGGGTAATGCGTGAGTCTGGTTCGGGAACCCAACAAATGTTTGAACAAGCTTTAAGAAATAGGAACATAGATCCGAGTGAGTTGCAGGTAATTTTGATTTTAACTAGTAGTGAAATGGTCAAAGCGGCAGTAGAAAATGGCGTAGGTGCAGCTGCTATTCCTGAATTGATGATTAAAAAAGAATTACAACTTGGTACTTTACGCTCAATTCCCATCATTGATAACGTCAACAATTTGAATCAAAAATTGGATATAGTTCGACCAATCTTAAAGTTAAAGCATCAGCAACGCTTCCAAACTCGACTCGCCAAAGCTTTTGAAGAAATGTTGATCACATTAATTTGAAACTCCCGCTCCAACCAACTTTTAATTGTTGTAAAAACATAATTAGATGGTAGCTATAATGGGAAAGCTTACCCCACTGGATATAACTGAAAAAGGTTTTTATCATGACTAACACCTCCTTAACCACTATTTTGTTAATCTCTGGACTGGTTTTACTTTTGATCTCTATAATCGGACAATCCAAACTTTTGTTTTTGGAAATCAATCCGGGATGTTGGGGAAGATTCCTGGCTTTTACCCTTGGTGTACTCAGCTTGATTTCGTTCGCTATCTTGTCAGTTGCACCAACACAGAACTTAGATGCGATCGCTACTTCGTTATTTGAGCAAATTCAATTAAATTTTCAAAATTTGACTCAACTTATCCAACCGGATTGAATGTTAATGGTAAGCTCCAATCATGCTGTAAATTAATCCTGATAACACCAGCAAAGTCACTACGACGTAGACATAATCTCGTTGACGTAGAAAAGCTAAAAACGAGATTGCTACACGCACGATCGGAGTAGCTACTAAGATTAATAAACCTAATTGAATAATCCCACGCCGACTACCTGCTAATACCGCATTAATCACTCCTTCTGGCGAACGAAACTCTGATGGTACTCCATGAAAAACTCGATAATCAGCAGGTTCAGTACCGTGACGTATTAAATACAAGATTCCTCCCACTAAAACAACAGCACTAGCTAGAAAAACTCCATATTTTAAAAGATTGCTGAGTAACAATTCCAGTTGTTGTTCTCTCTTAGTTTTGCTGTATTTTATCTCCTCATCAATTTCACATTTAAGAGGGAATTCATTTAGCTTTATGTCTAAATTATCCTGAATTAAATTAAATTCAATTGTTTCCTTTCCCCCTAATTTTTGCATTTTAAATTCCCCCTAATAAATTGTTATAAACCATTTTGAAAGCCATTAATACGAGAACTAAGCTAAAAACTATTCTTAAAACTTTAGTTTTAGCTCCTACTAAAACTTTTGCTCCCAATAAAGCGCCTGGTAATACTCCTAACATCACAGGCATAGAAAGACCCGGATCGATGTAACCTCTTGCTAGATAAACACCCGCCGAAGCTGCTGCGGTGACACCAATCATAAAGTTACTTGTAGTTGTTGAAACTTTGAATGGCAAACGCATTGCTTGATCCATTGCTAATACTTTAAATGCTCCCGAACCAATACCTAGTAAACCGGAAATTACACCTGCAACTACCATCACACTAAATCCCATCGGAACCGAGTGAACTTGGTAAGGCATTAGTCCGTTAGGAGTTGGACAAGTACCATTAAGTTTTAAATAGCTTACTAACCCATCTGTTGACTCACTTTCTGGCTGTTCAGAACGT
>NZ_JBHFNQ010000048.1:0-28581 GCF_041929345.1 Floridaenema aerugineum BLCC-F46 | reverse complement strand
CTAAAGGGGACGAGTAAAAGACTACAAGCAGTCCCAAACGCTCTGCGAGCAATGGGATAGAGGGTGTAGTAGTTCACCCAGTTAGGGTAACACCTACAAAATAAGACCTGAGATATTTGTCTATGGTTTTATGAACTATTCATCACCATGACAACTTCATGTTGACATCTCCCCCGGTTGAAACACGGGGGATTCTAAGCGGATGTTACTACGTGGTCTAAAGACACACTTCGTAACGTCTTCTTACGATATGATTTATCTAACTTGTTGAACAAATCAATTCGTTGCGGCACTGTCAAAGATGCCCTACCCACCTTGACTAAACTGATGTTTAGCTGTGTGGCTACTTTTCTAATGATGTTCGCTGCGGCATTTGCATCAGCATTAATCAAATATCCCAACTTTGTGCGATACAACCCACGTTTAATTCTTGTACCTGATGGTTTCCACTGTTCGGGTTTTTCACCGTGTTTGGGCAGAGAATCATCATCAAGAAATGAAGCTTTGGAAGTATTAGCTTCCTCGGTAATTGTTAAAACAATTCCGAATTCTGGACAAAGTTGTTTGAGTCTTTCAATCAACCGCCCTGTAGGGATAACAACAAAGTTTTGATTGTTACGCTTTCCCATGTCAGAGCAGTTTTTTTGTTCTGGATTCCAACCAATAACTAAATTTCCCACTCGGTCATTTAAACATTGGTTCACAATAAACCTAGCAGCTTTATTGATGGCATCGCGCATTTGATTGTTGCGCTTACGCTGCACTCTATCTAAGTTAGCATCCCAATAAAACTCCGGTTTACCTTGTTTATATTTAGCCACCAATCGGCAGTAACCCTGATTCATTGATTTCAGTTTTCTGCCACTAATAATCAGACTTTTTCCCTGAGTAGAAACGCCAGTTAACCAATTAGTTCCCCCATGATCGAACCCCCAAGCTTGGCTGTAATCAAGATGGGGATTAATTTTAATTGGCTTTTTACCGTCATCAATCACCCAGTCAATCCAAAATTCCCCATAGTAAGGGCGAATTGTTACTTCTTTTACCCAATCGTCATCAATGAACTCTGGTAAGTGCAACGAAATTTCACCTAACAGTTCTGGTCTAGTTTCTCTACTCACAGATGGGTAAAAACAACCATCTTTATAAGTTAGTGCTTGCTTGGGAAATGTTACCGATGCCAATCCTCCACTCTTACGATAATTAGGTAATGAAGGCTTATTTACTTCTCTCTGGTAATAAAGATTGACTAATTGATTGTAACCAGTGATTGATTCTCCGACGGTTTTTAATGTTTGTTGTGCTGCTTGCGCTGCTATCCCTTTGTAATGCACATTTTCTTTCAAAACTTTATCTAGTTCTGCATAGGTTGTATTGTATCTGTAAGTCTTCCAACTATGCCGTAACTCATCGCCACGCCAGTAACTTGTTGAGGAATTTTCCATTTCTGACAACCTGGCGTAATGAGATTGACGAGTATGGTAAATTGCACAATTTATTAAGCTATTGGAGTTTTTACATTGGTCAACCCAAAAAGCTTTTTCTTCATTAGTGAATTTAGCTCTGACTGGAATTGTTTTGTACACTTGCTTTACCTCCTGTCTTTTAATATCGTAGTAACTACATTTTTGAGTTAGTTACTGAACATGAATGGAGGTTGATTGCGCTCGAAATTCAACCAGACCATGTTCATTTTTTTATTAATGCTCCTACTCATGAATCGCTAGCCGATGTTGCTAGATGGGTGAAAGGTAGAGCGTCCCACCATCTTAGAAAAGAGTTTCCAGCAATTAAAAAAACTGCCCGCTTGATGGACACCGACTTATTTCGTCGCAACTACTAGACAACTCAGTACTGAAGTGGTTAGAAAATATATTGAAGCTCAACGAGGTAAATCAGAGAAACACGGGGATAAATCCCCTTGCGTCGCGTTTCATCCCCTGCTTAAAAGCTAGGGGTTCTCACGCTCCCATTCTTTTCTTGATAGCACCAGTTATTACCAGTATGGTCAATTACCACATCCAACACGACTACCATATTGCGATCGTGAGCATCATCAATCAAGTCGCGCAAATCTTGAATCGTGCCGAAACGAGGGTCAATATCAAGAAAGTTCTGGATCGCATAGCCGTGATAAGTTTGTAAATCTGCCCGTTGCTTGAAAGCCGGATTCAGCCATAAACCTGTAATTCCCAGTCCTTGCAGGTAGTCCAGCTTGCTACGTACACCCTGAAGCGTTCCCCCCGTAAAGCGTAAGCCAGCTGACATCCAACTGCGTTTGTCCTGAGTCCGGTGTTGTTCGGGGTGGCGATAATCGAACATCGGGCGCTCTGCTTCCCGACCATCGCTGAAGCGGTCTGGTAGAATCTGGTAAAAAATATGATCTTTCCAGAGTGTAGGACTGGGAAACACTCGTCCTCTGGGTTCTAGATTCAAGTGGGCGAGATCCTGTGGAGCAAAATTCTCAACTTTGGTTTTCATGGTTAACTTAATATTAATAATTCCAGGTAGATTGGCAGTCGATCGAGTTTGAGCCGCAACTATTTAGCTTCTTCAATGGGTGAAATCATAACCTCTGATTTAAACTTCAAATCAATTCATACTATGGACAAAAAGTAGCAAACTGGTGAAAATTTGCTACGGCATCAAAAATCTTAAATTTATGGAAATTATTGAGTCAAAAATACATAAACACCTGTTAAAATTACCATTCCCCCTGAAAGCATTCCTGCCCAAAGTCCGGGCATTTTCACGCTAAGGCGATGTCCAAGAATATATCCTAGAGCTAACCCCAAAAAGCTAAATAGAATTACGAGTCCAGTAATTCCGATCGCACTATAAGCAGAAATACCCCCACCAATTCCGATCGCTAAATTATTCACACTTAATCCAAATGCCAAAGTAATTGATTCGTTGATATCAATATAACCAGAGCGATCGCGATCGGCTTTTTCGGGATGTTCTAAAAAGTTTTCATAAGCAAGTTCCTCTAGAAATTTATCAGATTCATCTTCCAAATTAGTAATTTTAGAAGCGGAAATATTGGTAGTATTAGCGAGTCCAGCCTCTAGTTCTTGACGTAAGAAAACTAACCGTCTAACTCGTTTTTTCTCTCGCTGAACTATCGCCCACAACCCCCACACACCAGCCACCACTAAAGCCGAACTCCCCAAATGTGAAGCTTGCACCGGAGTCAAATAGCTGCTAATTTCTTTGCCAACAGACATTGATAAAAATGTGCCTAAACCTGAGACTAAGGCAATAAATCCATTTGTACGATTTCCAATTCTAATGTTTTCATTTCCGTAAGCAGTGCCGATCGCAAAGTTATCTACACTGGCAGCTAAAGCTAATATGAGAGTACCAAAACTTTCACTCATCAATTCCAACTCTCCTTTAAATTAATCCTGTTACCAAACTTACTCCTAACGCGATGATCACACTGTAAAAATAGTAAGAAATTATCATTTGTCCTAAACTCAATCTTCGCATGGCAGACTTAATAATTGGGATATCAGAGGTTTGAGCCGTCATGCCAATAACAAAGGCAAAATATAAAAAATCACTGTAACAAGGTGGCATTTCTCCAACAAATTTTAATCCCCCGTTGTATGCTTGCTTTGAGTCTGACGGAGAGTTTTCTTTAACTGGGCGGTAGTAAAAAGAGGCATAGTGATGAGCAAATAGAGTATGAACTAATAGCCAGGAACAAAACACTGCTATAATTGATAAACCAACTTCTAAACCCAGAGTATTCTTATATTTAACTAAGATAAATCCGATCACAAATAAACTACTCAAAGTTGCACCGATCGCTAATAAAAAGATTAACCAACTATCAAGTTCTTGCTGTTGCGATCGCCGCCGAGTTTGCGCCGCATTTGCTCTAAACATCATTGACCAAATCAAGAACAAAAAGCAAATTACTCCCCCAGTCCAAGCTGCTAAAAATTGCAACTCTAATCCTCTAGGAACACAAAAGAGAAAAATTACAAATGCCACTCCCAAGGATATTAATAAACGGGATTTTGGTTGTTCTATTTGGTGACGAATAACAGCAAGTTTCATTTATTTTCTGTTTAATCAAAAATGTTACATTAATCCTGATGCAATGTTGACGCTAGAAGCTAAAATTACCATTGAGAATAGAAATCCTACTGCTCCATGAGCCAAGGCTAAGATTCTCATTGATGACGAAGAAATCAAAACATCTGCTGATTGAAAAGTCATTCCAACAACAAAAGCTAAATACATAAAATCCCAGTAATTAGGCATTTCATCACCCGGAAAAATTAACCCTCCCACATAACCAGTTGGACGAGAAAAATCCCGTCGATAGTAACAGGTTGCATAATGCAAAGCAAACATTGTATGAGTGAGAAACCAGGAACAGACAACAGCTGTTAAAGAGAGAATTACCTGAAAGGTAACATGAGAAGATGGTATTTCTTGACTGTTGGATTGCATAAAGGCGATCGCAAACAGACTCATACAAGCTGCAATTATTACAGGGATGAAAATGCGATCGGCATTTTGTTCTTGATATTGAACATAATTACGAGTTTGTTCCGCTGTTGTCAAGCCAATCACCAGCAACATTAAACCTAAAAAGCAAAGCACACCACCAATCCAACTAATTAAAATCCGGTTATCAAGATAAACAAATTTTGGCAAGATCAGAAACAGAATCATTGCTACCATAACCGAGAAAGCCAAACGACCTTCTGAGTTTAGATTGCTCAGACTCAGTTTTCCCAAATCTAAACTATTGATAAGTTTCCACTTCAACACCCACTTGAACTGGCGCAAAAGTCGTTTGCCAATAGGATAACCAGATTTCCGCGAAGGAAAAGTTTTCATTGTGACTTATCTTAGCCAATAATCCTAAATTTACAATAATTTACCAAACAAAAGTGCAAAACTGATGACAAAAAAGCGACTCAAAGTACGTTGTTGCGCTTTAGCGCGAATCTGGCGCTGAAGCGCAACAACTTACCTGGATCTCAACTGATTAAAGACAGTTCAGAAGCTACGAGAAAACAAAGTGAACCTAAAATAAGGAAAGGAGTTCCTGGTAAGAAGGGTAAAATTAGACCAATTATGCCTAAAAAGAAACAAATTGTCCCCATTACTTCTAAGAGAGCGATCGAAAATCGGTAAAACAAAGGTTTAAGTTCAGGATGTAACGGATTCATTCGATCGAAAGTCGCAAAATCAAATGTTTGTTGATTTTCTTGATTCGGCATTGGTGAAACAACTACTTCCACCACTTTTGGTGCAGAAACAATTAGCGATCGAATCAACTGCGCTGCATTGGTGTTTTCCTCATAGTACATAGTCACCGATTTTGCCATCTGGTTGATATTAACTTGAGTTACACCAGCAACAGCTTTGAGCATTTTAGTTAACCGATCGCCATATTCGCGATCGTACCCTAATCGAGGAATACGAATGCGAACTCTTCCCTTGATTTGATGTACAATTTCGTAGCCGCTTTTTAAGTATTCTCTAATTCCAAAAGCACCGTTTGCTAAAGCTAAACTACTAAACTCTTCCGGCATGGCAAATGCAGATGTCATTGTTGTTTATCTCCCATTTCATAAATTTAATTTAACAGCTGACAAAAGAAGGTGTTAACTCTTTCTCTTGGCTATGAGTAGCATTGTTCGCCAACTCTGAATCTAACCTTGTTGCTGATTTTAATTCAAACAAGGGACGTTGACTATTAATAAATTCAGCGACAAAAGCCGATCCATTATTCACAATCACGTTAACTACGGGATTTAATCCGAAGAATATCCCACCAAAAGTTACAATCAAATTGGGAAAAACAATGATTGCCGTATTTTGATAAATGCGCTCAAAGGCTTTTCTAGCAATTTCGATCGCATTCACCAACCCCCACCAATCCCGATTTAAAAGCACTACATCAGCGGTACTTTTTGTTACCTCCTCTATTGTCCAATTTGGTTGAGCCATTGATACAGAAATATCAGTATTAATCTGACTTTCGCCAATCACCGCAACTCGCTTTCCTAAAGATTGCAAAGTTTTAATATGACTTGTTGATATAATCTGGCTGACAGGAATACCCAAGTGTTGCGCCCGAATCGCCATTGTGGAAAAATCAAGATTAGTATTATGCAGCAAATAAACGGTGATTCCTTGATTTTGTAAAGTAGCGATCGCTAAAGTAGAAACTGTCTCGCCTCCCAGTTCTGTATCTAACACAATAGTATCTATCTGTGCCAACTTTTCCAGAACTCTACCACTATGAATATAAGCCCCATGCTCAACCCCAAGCACCAAAGCTGATAATAAAGTTGTGGAAATCGAAATGGGAACACCGCTACCGAAGTCAAATTGAAAAGGTGCGATCGCCGCACTCAAATTTCCCGTAGTTGCAAAAATCGTTCCTCCCATTAATATCGTTGGGAATACTGCCTCTCGCAAAAAATGAGCTTGCGCCGCTCCTAATTGAGTATCATGAACCGCAGCAGTTCGGATTTGATGAGCCATTAAACTATGAGTATTATCACCAATTTCTGCATCTAAAATTGCTTGATGTTCCTGATTTTGAACAGTTGTTCCCCGGAAAGTACGCCGAGATTCTACTAAACAAGTTTTCAATGCCGGAGCGACAAAATTACCCTGTACCGTATGTAATCCCATCCACAAAGAATCTAACACATCAATATTTGGTTGTTGATGCTTAAATAAACTTTCTGTAGCACGATTAAACCAAGGCATTGCTGCTACTGCGATCGCACCCCCCACCAACACCGCAGGTAGTTCCAAAGGAGTCGCCAACAATGCCAAACTCAAACTTAATACAGGCAAACTCAAATCTCGCCATTGATTAACCAATGGTATCAGATCCTCAGTTTCCGGTAACTCCTCAACCGAATCAACTTCAGGTTTTGAGACATCAATTTTAGTTAAATTACTTGCCAACTGAATACAAGTTTTCAGGTAATTTTCCGCCGCTTCAATATTAATATCATCTTCATTGTAAGTGACAATTAGCGATCGAGCCGCTGGATTAATGCGAACTGCGATCGTCATTTCCCAAGCTTTCACCAACTGCAAAAGCCTTTCGGTGAACTCCTCATCAACAGCAATTTTCTCAATCCGAAACCGACAACGCCCTGGGATACTATGAACAACTTCATCACTCATAAACTAACTCAAAATTTCTTTTTTTGCACTGCTTTGACACTTTTTTTCATAAAATATTTTAGGGATTGTTCATCAATTATTCGATCAAACCAATTCCACCAAAAAAATCACTATTCATTGATAATATAACCGATAACTACCGCAATTCATTTTAGATTATGGAATTTAAACCGCTAAAGTCAATTCTCCAATCCCCACGATTCAAAAAAACCATTGGTAGACTTAACCCGCTTTTGTTTTGGGCAGCAATAGCGGGATTGATTACCGGAGTATTAGGGGGTAGCTTTCGATATCTCGTATCAGCAATTTTAGATAGTCGTATACGTTGGATTGATTCTTTAGATAAATTGCCTGGGCAGGGAGCGATCGTTTCCATAATTATCTCAGCAATCATGGTTTATCTAGGATTTTTCTTAATGCGACGCATTGCCCCAGACACCTCCGGTAGCGGCATTCCCCAAATTGAAGGAATGTTATCCGGGCATTTCCCCCTAGTTTGGCAACGAGTCTTGCCCGTAAAGTTTAGCACTGGTCTGCTCATCCTGGGTAGTGGCATGGTCATGGGACGCGAAGGGCCAACCATCCAAATGGGAGGAAGTATCGGTAAAATGGTAGGAACTTGGTTCAATGCCAACCAAGAACAAACAAGAGTGTTAGTAGCTGCTTGCGGTGGAGCAGGATTAGCAACCGCATTCAACGCTCCTTTAGCCGGGATAATGTTTGTCTTTGAAGAACTCAAACCAACCTTTGAAGACGAAGTTCGTGCTTACCACGCCATCACCCTATCCTGTATTTCTGCCACCATTGGACAACAACTAATCTTAGGCACAGGACCCGTCTTAAAACTAACTCAATTTGAAACCCCACCCCTAGCTTCTTTATGGATTTTTGCACTTTTAGGAATTGCTTTTGGTTTTATTGGTTACGCTTTTAATACTTTGCTAGTTAAAAGTTTAAACTTTTTTTCCTCTCTACGTGGCAGAAGCTACCAATTTACCGGGCTATTTATTGGCGGTTTTATCGGGTTAATGAGTTGGTTTTACAATCCCACCACTGGCGGTGGCGAGGAAATGATTATTTGGTCATTTAACAATGTCGAACCGAGTCATGTTCTCTTACTACTATTTTTCATTCGCTTCGGGATGACAATTTTGTGCTACGGTTCTGGAGCACCAGGGGGAATTTTCGCGCCCATGCTCTCAATGGCAACTTTATTTTGTTTAGGTATTGCTAGACAAACTCACACTTGGTTTCCCACTGATTTACCATATCCTGAAGTATTAACAATTGCTGGAATGGGCGCATTAGTCGCCGCCACAGTACGCGCCCCCCTAACAGCAATTTTGTTAACCTTGGAAATGACCGCTAACTATCAGTTAATTTTGCCAATTTTGGTAAGCTGTTTTACCGCAAGTACTACGGCTCATGCAATGGGAGGAAGACCAATTTACACGGTACTTTTGGAACGAAGTTTAAAGAAGTAAATATTTGGGAACTAGCGAATGAGATTGCTTTTTTAGCTCTTTCATCGCTCTCTATTTGCCTCTAACCAAGCTAACAAATCATCCCGACTGTTAAAATCCAAAAACGCCTCACTTAAATCTTCCAATACAGATAGCGGTAAATTGGAAATACAGTTTTTTTCCCGATCAGATAACTCTCCAAAGCGGCGCGACAAAACACGCAGAACTAAATTAACCGCTTCCAGCTGTTGTCCTTCTTGCCTTCCTTCGAGTCTTCCTTCTTGCCGTCCTTCAAGTCTTCCTTCTTCTTTAGCTTCCCGATAAACTCGGCTTTCTTCTAATCTTAATCCCAGCATTGCTTCTACCTCCTGCCGACTTAAATCAATAAACTTATAGACCATAATTGTGGCGATCGTATCTATTATGCCCCGACTTGCTTGTGTTTCGCTAACTTCTTGTTGGGCGCGTTCCAATAAATACCTGGCTTCTGCTGCTGCTTGTTCTTCATCAACAATCGTCAGCACCATTAACGCTATTCCTAATGGTAACTGTCGAATATTACCTAATTCGTTCAGGTAAACTCGATGTACTTGCTCCGAGTTTAGCAGTGCTTGGTAAGGAGAAATATCATTTTGTTCGATGCTGCGAGTCGGATAAATTACTACTGCTTGCCAATTAGAATAACGCTCTCGATTGCGGTAGAAATACAAAAATGCTTCTCCAAACAAGCGTTCGTATAACCGTTCGTCTTTCTGAAATTGAACTTCGCAGAAGTAAATGATCCCATTTCTCTCAGTATCAGGGGGCAAAAATACGCCATCAATCTCAAATTTTGGTTCTTTGACTGCTACTGAATCAAAGCGGTAGGCGTTGGCATTTGTCGGGGGAGTTGCAATTAAATCAAACAACAGGGTGGGTGAGTGTTGGAAGATTTTGTAAAATATTGAGTCGCGCCGCATGGAAACATTATAACCGATCGAGCCAGATTAATATCATGTCCGATCGATCGGCGATAATATCCTTAATCCAAAATCCTGTAGAGACGTTATATATAACGTCTCTACATTATCGGTAATCAACCGGACATAATATAATTTTACTTTGAATCGATCGCATTTCTCCAATAATTTTAACTATTTTCTCAATTAATCAGATTAAACCAATAGTACCAAATCAGGGTTAATTACCCCCTATTCCTCTCCCTCTTTCCTCTGCGTTCTCTGTGTCTCTGCGGTTGAAAAAAAATCTTTATTCACTAATATCGATCGCTCGATACATCCCTACCACTTCATCTGCCAACCGATTTAATTGAGTAACAATAAAAGTTAACTCCTGTACTTCACTCTTGGGCAAAGTTTCCAAATAATCCTCTGCTACATCCAAATTTTGATTAAAATTAGGTAGCGGTGAAAGTGTAGTTCCTTGATAATAGAAATCTTGTAAATTCTGCAATGTGTCTGTTATTTGTTGTTTAAATCGATCGAATCCAGGTAAAGACGAAGCTAACTGAAATCGCTGAAGATGATGGCTCAAACTAGTTACAGTACTGATTAAACTATTAGCATTGATTAGTAACTCGATCATCCCCGCCAAATCTCCTTGAAAACGCTGCGGTTCCTGACTCATCCTTTGCGTAGCTGCCATTGCATTGGCACTAGCTAATTCCGCTTCATGACGTAGTATATTACGAGTTTTCCAACTTTGTTCTTGTCCTTGATAGGCTCCGGCGATCGCTTGAAAATAAGTTAAACTTGCTTCTAGTAACATCCCCATTCTTTTAGGAAGATAACGCCGTTGCCAAATGGGCCAAATATAATAACTAATCGCCACTAAAATTCCCCCAAGTAGGGTATGAAAAATCCTAATTTCAGCGAGATACCAATTTCCCGGTTTAGTCAGATTTAATACTACAATAACCATGAAAGTTAGCAGCAGAATAAACAGTGCATAATTCACCAACCTAACTGCACCCGCTAACAGCGATAATATAATTACAATTCCTAGTAATATTCTCAAATCGTGAATGCTTAAAACTAATCCAGCTGCCAAAGTTGCCCCAACAATAGTGCCACTAATCCGCTGAATAACTCTCTCCATAGTTCCACCATAATCCGGCTTGAGCACAAATAGCACTGTGAGAGCAATCCAATATCCTCGATGCCAAGAAAAGCTAACTGCAATTAACATCGCAAAACTAGCGACAGTAGCTATCCTTAAAGCATGGGAAAAAGTCACAGATTTAAATGTCCAGTTTCGGACTAAAGTTTCCCAAACTGAAGGTGTCGGTGAACTAAAGGGAACTGAACTTAAAGAAACTTGTTTTTGACTTTGGCGATCGAGCAGTAAATTAATTGTAAAATCAATTTGTTTGGCTAGATTTCTCAACCCATCAAACAGCGTTGGCAAATAGCGATCGATTTTTTCCTCTGCCAATTTACGGCAATTTTTCTCTAACTCTTGCATCTGTTGTTTCACAGTATCTAGAGTTACCACTATTTCTTTAGCAATCTCTCGACGTTCATCCAAATCCCTAGACTCTAATACATCATCGAGAGTCTTCATTGCTTGAATTAAAGATTGAAGTGCTTGAGTTAAATCAGGACGAATTTTATCGAATAGCGGATTTTTTCCCTGTTCTATAATTACTTCTGAGATAGTGATACTTTCTCGATACATCTCGGTTGCTTTTTGAATTAGTAACAGCAACCTTTTAGCTTTTTGTTGAAAACCTTTTTGCGACAGCCAGACATTATGCCAAAGTTGGCGAGTTTCCCCGATCGCAATTCCTGCTTTATACTGTGCTTGAGAAGTAATTGTATCCCACAACTTATCCTCGTCGTTTATCTCCTCTTCTAAGACAGTTTCCAGAAACTTCGTCAGGACACGGTAACTATTAGCCAAAGATTTCTGAACTGGTCTATAAGGATAAAACACCCATCCACTTAAAGAAAATATTGTTCCCCAAGCACCAGCCAATAAAATCAAACAAAATTGTTGTATTGCTAACTCTAAATTACTAGAAAGGTGAGTCGAAATTAACCAAAAAATCCCAATTACTGCTCCGCTAGCAGTCGCCCCATTGCCACATACACCAGCAAAGGTAGTAATAAAAATTACGATAAATGTCAATAAAACAACTAGCCAGGAAATTTGATTACTCAAAATTCCGATCGCTATCACACTAGCAGAACCTAAAGTTGCGATCGCCATCGCCCAAAACTTATCCTGATAACTGCCAGAGACGCTACCAGGAATTAAGGTAATAAAAAAACCTGCTAAAGCTGGCAAAATACTCCATTCTAAATGCCCAATCTGTTGACCAATTAGCAAAGGTACGGCAAAAGCGATCGCCGATCGAATACCATTAGCAATAGTCAAATCGCTCAACTTAGGACGAAATACCGATAAACTGTTGCCCATTGATTTGGTGAGGAACAGAACAGAAAACAGGAAAGGTCTAACCAGGATTTTTACGATTTACCAGATTTCTTGATTAATCTTAGTGACAAATTCCCGTATAAGTTTTCCCTCCATGCTGAATTTGAATCACACTGTAACTACCCAGTAAACTAAAACTAATCGGACTTCCTGCTCCAGATTTTCCTTTGAAATTATCATTTCCTTGATAGGTTGTAGAAGCTAATCCAGCTTGTTGCATTTGTCCATTGATGGATTCATTCATAGTCACAGAAACAGGTTGTTTTTTCTGCATGGTGTTGTTATCAATGACAGATGTATAAAAATAGATTTTATTACCTTGTACAGTCTCCCCTTTCGCTACACAAATAATCCCATCCCCTAAGCTAGGAGAAGCTAAAGCTGTTCTGACTAAAATGCTAGGAAATAGCAATACTGTTCCGATCGCTACAAAACTCAATCGATTCAGAAAATTCCCCATAATTCAACTATTCCTAAACCTAAATAAACCTTTTACTAGCAATTAAATTTACCCCAAAAAAGTGAAAAAGTGGTTCAAAAACCACAAATCTAAGAAATTTATCATTATTCGTAGGGTGCGTTAGTGCCAACGTAACGCACCATTCCCCTGATATCTTGCACCTACGCTTTGATATCATGTCCGATCGATCGGCGATAATATCCATAATCCAAAAACCTGTAGAGACGTTATATATAACGTCTCTACATTATGGGTAATCAACCGGAAATGATCTAAATTAAAGGTTATCAAACCACAACAGCAGGTTTTTGTCCGTTACCATTTGTCTGATTATTCACAGTTTCGGTAATTTCCGCAATATGATGATGACTGTGCAAACGTTCCTCTTCTTCTTCGATTTCCGCAGCACTTAACCGATGTCCTAAAGGAGTTACATCACCAGGGCCAAGTAGTGGTCGCAGACCGTTCAATTCTGCTAAAATTGCGGTTCCGTTGTTGATGACAACTGCCAAAATTGGATCGAGAGCAAAGAAAATACCGGAGAGGAGTGCGCCAATATTGGGAACAGCTACGATCGCAGTATTTTGCCAAATAATATCCATCGTATCCCGTGCCACTTTGATCGCCATGATCAATCCTCGCAAATCGTTTTCCATCAACACCACATCAGCAGTTTCTCTGGCAATATCCGTTGCACCCGCAAATGAAACAGACACATCGGCATAAGCTAAAGCAGCAGAATCGTTAATCCCATCTCCGCAGAAGGCAACAGTCTTACCTCGATCGTGAATTTCCTTAACTACTTCGACTTTCCGTTCTGGGAAAGCTTCCGAATAAACATTGTTGGGGTTGATGCCGAGATTTCCGGCGATCGCATTTGCCACCCGCTTCACATCACCCGTCAACATATAAGGAGTAACACCCAAACTCTTTAACTCCCGAATCACATCTTGACTTTCTTGACGTGGGGGGTCACTATACATTACTACTCCCAAAAGTTTACCATCTCCGGCGACATAAACCAAGGATTGTCCGCTAGTCAAAGCATCAGGAAAACGGCGTTCAAACTCAATTAAATCAATATTTTCTGTTTTCATGAATCGCGGACTACCGACGCGAATCTCAATCCCATCAATTTGCGCCGCGACACCTAAACCAACCTTATATTCCCATTCTTCACAAGTTTTCAAAGTTAATCCGCGATGGTTTGCACAGTGAACGATCGCTTCTGCAATCGGGTGAGTTAAGCGTTGTTCTGCTGTCGCCGCTAATACCAAAAGTTCATCGGAGGTAAAGCGATCGTCCATTACCGCAACGTCATTCACTCCGGCGTGTCCGACAGTTAAAGTCCCGGTTTTATCAAATACTACTGTATCAATTCGGGCGAGAATTTCAATTGCGCGACCGCTGCGAATCAATACCCCATTCCGCGCCGCATAAGTCAAAGCTGATAAAATCGAAGTTGGCACAGAAACCCGAATTCCTGTACCTAAGTCTAAAGTTAACAGTGCGATCGCGCGGTTCAAATCAGCTGATAATAAACCTACACCTGTACCAATCAACAATGTAGGAATCACAGCTTGATTCGCCACCATTGCGGCATAGTTTTCAATCCGGGTATCATGCACAGGTGCAGCTTGCATCAAGTTGACAATGACTCCCGCACGAGTATTATTTCCAGTGCGTTCGGTTAAAATTCGCAACTGTCCATCTGACACTAAAGTTGAGGCGAATACTTCATCGCCTTCTCGCTTGGTGACTGGAACTGATTCTCCGGTTAATTTGCTTTGATCTACCGATCCAGTTCCTTGGATGACAATCCCATCTACCGGAATCTGATCGCCAGGGAAGACAATCACATAATCGCCTTCTACAATGTCTTTAACCTCGATTTCTACTTCTTGTCCATCGCGGATGACGATCGCAGTTTTACCCAAACAATCTAACAAATTTAACGAAGCTCGTTCCGTACCTCTAGCCGTCAAGTCCCGAATCGTTTCTCCGCCTTCGACTAAACCTACCATGAACGCAGGTGCGAAGTAATGTCCTTGTGCTGTGTGCAATGCGATCGCTAATCCATCCAAAAAGTCAATAGTTAGTTGCTTTTCTTCTTGAATCGCTTCGATCGCCCGATGAAATACTGGCATCGCACTCGCAATCACCACCGCACCGATCACAAAACTAGGAATCGGTGCTCCTAGTAATGCTGCCACACTCAGAACCAACCCGGCAACTGGTAATCCTAATCTCTCAACAAAATTGATTTCATGACTACCCTCGGATTTTGCTTCTTGCGGTTCTTCGCTAGTATAATTTACCGGAACTTCGGTAACTGCTGCAACTTGAATTGCTTTAAATAATCTTTCTTCAATTTTGGCTAAGGGAATCGAAGAATTATCTGCATTATAGTTAACTACTAAAGAACTAGCGATCGCATTAATCTGAAACTCTGTCACGAACTCCAATTTTCGCAACACATATCCTAGTTGATTTACATAATCATCATCATAAGACAGTCGGGTAATCCGAATCCGAAACCGTCCCGCCGTCCAGTGAACTACTTTATAATGAACTGTTTCTATTTGACAAATTGAAGTTTCATCAATTGTTACTTGTTGTTTAGATCCATTAGATTTTTGAGAAACTATCGAACTAACAGACTTTTCATTTAACTTCGCAGCACTCGTGGCAACAGTCATGATTTCTCCTAAAACGCTCCGATCGGGAATTAATAAATTGCAAAAAATTGCGAGATTTTCTCCAAGGATTTCCCTAGATTATCTGGGGAAATTTTAAGTTTTAACAGCCTATTCATCAAGGATTTCTTCATAAAATCCCGATTCCGTTTTATATTTCCATGCTTTCCCCTCTGGATCTTTGGCGCTACTCCAAGCGGCAAAATCTGGTTGCGATCGCGCCTGTCGTAAACTAGTAGTAGATATGTGAAGTCTTTTCGCCAGTGTTTTCTGGTTAAGTCGCAAAATCGATTTCTTTTCTGCTTCTTTCTCGACTTCTTCCTTTGATTCCTCCTTTGATTCGATCGTTGTTATACTTACTTCCGAACTCTGACTTTCTGAAGTAGACTCTTTACTGATAACAGCATCCTCCGCCAATACCTCAGAAGCATTAGCTTGGGAAATCTCTTCCCTTTCTCCCTTCGTCTGTGGCGCTTCCTCTGTGAGATTAGAAGTTTCGCTATTTCTAGAATTTTCCGTTTCTGTTTCCAGAGGAGTTTCTATGTTTCCAGAATTTTCCGTTTCTGTTTCCAGAGGAGTTTCTATGTTTCCAGAATTTTCCGTTTCTGTTTCCAGAGGAGTTTCTATGTTTCCAGAATTTTCCGTTTCTGTTTCCAGAGAAGTTTCGCTATTTCCAGAACTTTCCACTTCTGTTTCCAGAGAAGTTTCGCTATTTCCAGAACTTTCCACTTCTGTTTCCAGAGAAGTTTCGCTATTTCCAGAACTTTCCACTTCTGTTTCCAGAGAAGTTTCTGTTTCCGTCTTGCTGGGAAGAGGAAAAGGAACTGTTGCTGGATCGACTCCTCCTGCTTGTTGAATATAATTGTGTAATTGGGGTACGATCGCTTCGTCGGAAATTACCTTGGGTTTATAGCTCACTACTACAGAAATAGCAGTTGGGTTAATCCGAACATCGGTTATACCAGGGTGATTTACAATCAATTTTTCTAACTCACTGGTATAAACTGGGCTTTCTTTAATTTTTGGAATCCGAATCCGAATCCTTCCCATTGTTGTATGGGCAATTTCATAATCGATCGCTGATGGTTTATCTTGCATAAGCAGAAACACTTTTCATTTTGTTTTCTGATAAACCGTTAAACCACATTTGAGACTAAGTTTACCACCAAACCAATAATGCTAGAAACATAGATAAAGGAGATGATGGCATGAACTAAAGTGACTCGACGCATTACCACAGAGGTAACTGAAATATCTGATGTTTGATAACACATGGCGATCGTGAAAGAGTAATAAAGAAAATCCCAATAATCTGCCAATCCCGGATTAGGAAAATCTAATCCCCCAACATAATTTGTTGGTTCAGATTCTGCAACTTTTGTCTCCTGCGATCCAAGTTTCTCTTGATAGTAGATTCTGGCGTAATGGAGGGCAAAGTAGGTGTGAACAAATAACCAGGAAAGAAAAATTGCCAGCAATGATAATCCTATATGAGTATTGGCAACTATTGCTGGTCGATTGTGAGAGTTGTTTAGCATTAGTGCGATCGATGCTAGGGTGATCGCGGAAAACAACACGATAAAACCCAATAATGCAGTATTATTTGGTTCTTCGTTAGCTGCCCACTTCTTGGTTGTTTCTGGTGTGGAAATTACCATCATCAAAATAATCAACCCTAAATCAATCGAAACCCCAAAAATATAAGCTGCAATCAGCCGAATGTCACCGTAAGTTAAGGGTAGAGGTAATAGCCAGTAAGTTAGAAAAGCAACGATCGCAGACAGAATCAATCGATTCCGATGCTGAATAATTTTGTTTAATAGCGATATGCCTGATGGCATATTTTGCAAACGTTGGTTTCTGGGCATTTTTCGATCGTCTAATGTCTAAATAAATGGCTGTTACTTCTCCACCCAAAACTTTTTAAATTAGTCAACAATTTCTACTGCACGGGGTTGAGTTGTGGCATCAGCTGCCTGACGTTCTGCTTTTTTTGTTTCGTATTCTGCCTTGGCTTCTGCTACAAAATCTTGAAAAGATTCGCTAGTTTCGGCAAATGTGGTTTGAATATTTTCGACCACATCCATACCCCAAACCATTGCATCTTTAGCAAAACCTTTTGCTGTATCACCAGCAGAATTAAAGGTTTGTGTCACTGGGTTTTCTGTAGATTCAGTATCAGTTTCTTCATCTTGTTTGCCAATCATTGAAGTTACTGCGCCGATCGCAGGGGCTAACAAAATCGCTCCGATACCTACTACTATTGCAGTTATTGGTTCAATTCCAAAGAGTACTGATTCGATCGCTTCCATGATTCCTAATTTATCTTAGATTTGCAGAACACTAGGCAGTTTATTGCGCTTTTAATCTAACTGATTTCGATCTCTTGAGGTGTAGCCTCAGAGCCATTTTCAGCTGCTTTTTGTCTGACTTTTTTCAGGTCGTTCTTTGCTTCAGCCATCAAATCTTGCACTGATTCTTGGGCTTCCGCAACCGCAGATTGAGCATTATCAAAAGCTTGAAAGGCTAAAACCATTCCTTCTTTGGCAATGGAACGGGCGCTGTCTGATAACTTGCTACCTGTTGCTGAATCGATCGCCGCTACCACAGGCGCAGCTACCGCTACTCCTACACCAATCGCCGCCGCTGTTAAGGGTTCTAGCCCTAACAAAAGTGCCTCCCACTCCATTTCCAAAACCTCCAATATCAGAAATATCAACAGTATTTAAACACTTTAATCGATAACTCAATGATTATTCAAGGAGTCATCCGTCAAATCATCACTATAATATTATTCATCGGGTTTTCCGAAAATTTTACTGAATCTCCAACGATGCTGACCGCAGCTTATCAGAGGAAAGTGACAAACTTGTGCAAAATTAGTGAAATTAATTTAATTTGGGAAAATTTGAAAAATTTTAATTTTTTCTTTGTTGCTAAATTGCTAGTTTTTTGATAGGTTGTCTTAAAAAAGTAACGATGTAGAGCTTTATGTCGAGCGTAAAATTTAAAGTAATTCACCAAGTTTTTGGACGTATCCGCCTGGAAATTCCTATTCTCAAGAACAATGCTGATTACAGGTGGTTGTTAGAGAAATTGGTGAAGTCTCTAGAGGTGGTGAAAGAGGTAAGAATTAGTCCTTTTGCTCGTTCCTTAGTTGTGGAGTACGATCGCCAAGGGATTTCGGAAGCAGATTTGCAAGCTAAACTGGAGAGGGCGATTAACGTTGCTAATCATCCAGTTTTGGCATTGCAACTTCAGCCATTTTTGAGTTATGAGGCGATCGATCTCAGTGAATATGAAGCGATTCAGTTGACAGAAATTGAGGAATGGTTGGATAAACAAAAGCCTTTCGGATTGAAAGAAGTAATCGGTTATATTTTCCGCTTCCTCAAAAAAGCAGTGAATTTTATCGTCCCGGCTTGGATATTTAAAAAAATTGGTGCTGCTTGTGAAGCAACGACAAAAAACTGGCAGCATGATTGGCAGAAAATTAAACATAATGCCTCAGTAGAAGATTATAAAATGCTGCGACAAAGTAAGTTGGAAAAGTGCGATCGTCTTGCCGAACAAATCATCAATCATTCTCGAAAAGAAGCATTTGCGATCGGTAGTTTTGCCGCTTTGACAGAATTAGGAAATGTGATTGTCGGAGAAGTAGGCGATACTATAGAAACAATGACCTACGCACTAAAAACCATTCACCGCATTGGATTGTGCTACGGCTATGCTCCAGAGGATTCCCAAGAAAAAGCTTATGTTTGGGGTATTTTTAATATGGCAACTGCTCAAACAAAGCAAGAGTGGGAGGAAGCAAGGAAAGCTCTCCAAAGCTTGAGTTTAAATCTTGAAAAAATCAAGTTAGAAGAAGGCACAGTAGAAGATTTGAAGCAGCAAAAGTCTCATCAAGAAATAATTGATTCTGGGATCAAAGGGGCAATTTACACGCTAACCAAAAGAACTACTTTCCAAGTGATTCCGCTCTATAGTTTTGTTGTCGATACATGGGGAGATGTGAAATTAATTGAGGAAATCGCTAAAGCTGCTAAACGTCATTATCAACTGCGCTGGTTGTTGGATAATCAAAAAGTTAACTTTGCTCCCCTAGCCAGTTAGAAAAAAGTGAGAAATTATCGCGGATAAAAGTGGCGCATAACTAATAATCAAACTTATGAATAAAAAAACTATTGCCAATGTAGAATTTGAAGTGGTTCACCAAATCCCTGGACGTATCCGCCTGGAGATACCTATGCTGAAAAGCAAGGATAGTTATAAGTCGGTTTTAGAGAAATTGCTGGAGTCTACGAAGGGTGTAACAAAAGTTAGAATTAATCCGATCGCTAGTTCCATTGTCATCAAGTACGATCGCCAAACAATTTCCGAAACAGATTTGAATTGTCAAGTCTCCAAAGCAATCAAAGCTGTCAGCAATCATCCTGTAATGTTGCGGCTAAATCAAGTTCACACCTATGAAGCAATTCAATTAACTGAATACGAAACTAACCAGTTTAAAGAAATTCTAGATTGGCTAGATGATAAACCATTTTGGTTGGCGGAATTGCTCGGCTATATTTTGAGTGCAAGCAAAGAACTAATTAGTTTGATAATTCCCGAATCGCTATTTAACAAAATTGGTGCAGCTTGTGACGCAGCGACGGCAAACTGGCAGCAAGATTGGCAGGAACTCAAAACTGGAGCGTTAGTTGAAGATTATCATCAATTGCGTTCTGGTGATTTGGAAAGGTGCGATCGACTAGCGGCAGAAGTTGCCCAGCATTCCCTGGAAAAAATCACCGCAGAGGGAGGCATGGCTGAAATTGTGGAAATTTTGGGAGAAATAGTGAATGATGGGTTAGCGATCGTATTAGCTTTAAGAACTATCCACCGGATTGGATTATGCTACGGTTACGCCCCGGAAAATTTGCAAGAGAAAGCTTTTGCTTGGGGGGTATTTAATGTTGGCATTGCTCAAACTCAGCGAGAACGACAGGAAGCGAGGAAAAATATCCAAAACTTGCGGCTGGCATTAGATGAACGAAAGCTGGAAAAAGAAACTTTGGCAGATTCGATCGAGGATGATACAGATGATTTGCTGATTGATTCAGCGATCGAGCAAGTAATTACCACGCTAACTGAAGAAACTGTTGGGGGCATTGTTCCCGTTTTAAGCATTTTCCTCAGTTTGTGGGCAGATGACAGCATGATTTCCGAAGTTAGTACCGCAGCAAAGCGGGAATATCAGTTGCGCTGGTTACTAGACAATCAAAAGATTTCCTGTGTAAATACAATAAATCAGGAGGTAGCTTAAGTGATGACAACGCTTTTACCCCAACCCAGTACTCGGCTGAAACGAGCAAAAGTTTTTCAAAAAGCTTGTTTAATTTTTAACCCCGTTGCTGGGCAAGGTGATGCCAATCAAGTACTAGAAACGATTAAATCCCTTTTGTCACCGCATTTACAGTTAGAGGTTCGCTTGACTACAAAAGAGGTGGGGGCGGATGTTTTGGCTAAGGAAGCAGTTGCCCAAGGTGCAGAATTAATTATTGCCGCTGGTGGAGATGGCACCGTTTCCGCTGCTGCTACTGCGGTGGTAAATACGGGTATTCCTTTAGCGGTGATTCCTCGCGGTACGGCTAACGCTTTTGTCAATGGTTTAGGTTTGCCAAACACAGTGGAAAAAGCTTGTATTGCCATTCTCCAAGGTGCAACTCGAACGGTGGGAACAGTTGATTGTAATGGGAAATTGATGTTGCTGTTGGCTGGGATTGGCTTTGAGGCGGATACGGTTAAATCTGCCGATCGGCAATTGAAAAATCAGTTTGGCATCATGGCTTATATTTTCGCAGGTTTGGAACAATTGCAAAATCTGCATAACTTTCAAGCTACTCTAGTAACAAATCGAGAAACGATCTCAGTTCCGGCAGCAGCGATTACCGTTGCCAGTATTGCCCCACCGACTTCAATCTTGGCACAGGGATCGGGGGAAATGCGCCCCGATGACGGATTGTTTGATCTGACAATCCTCTCTCCTGCTTCGGCTTTAGATGTTCTCAACGCAGCTGTTGAACTGTTTGAGAATGGGCTAGTGCGAAGTACCAGTGAAGATAATCATATTGGATATTTGCGATCGAGTAAAGTAACAATTACCACCGATCCGCCGCAGCAGATCGCTGTAGATGGAGAGATGTTTGGTACTACTCCAGTAACTTTTGAGGTATTACCTCAAAGTTTAAAAGTAGTGACGGATTATAATCAAGCGATCGCTCAACAGCAAAAACTAGTCGGACTTCCAGGCGTAAAAATAGATAAAAATGCCCCAGTTAAAGAAGTAGTTCTCGATTATTTCTTACCTGTAAATCCCTTAGATGTGCTATCTGAGGAATTTTTTCAAGTTGTGCAAGCAGCGATTAACCTTTGGCACAAGTTAACAACTGCGGTAAAACATTTTGCTGTTGCTGTTTGGGAGTGGGGAAAACAACTTTTTTATGAGTTGATTTGGGCGATCGACAAACTAATTGCATCTTTATCAAATCCCCAATCGCAGTCAGGAGATGAAAATCAGAAGCTTACAAAGGCAGGCAGGATGCCTACCCTACAAGAGTTATTGGAGAGGTCTATTGTTCATAAAACAGATGGACGCATTCGCCTAAAAATTCCCCGTTTATCTTTTGATTCTAATTATGCCGAAAAGTTGCGCTCAAAACTTCAGACTTTAGTCGGTATTCAAGAAATCAATATTAATCCGCTGGCAGCTTCGATCGCCATTAATTTCGATCGCGATCGACCTGCCTCAGAAATAGAGCAGCAAATCCTTTCCACAGTTGCTCAAGTTACCTAGAATCCTGTAGAGACGTTGTATACAACGTCTCTACAACAACAACAATTCTAAACAACGCACCTTCTGTTCCCTACTCCCTATTTCCTGTTCCCTCATGGTATAAAACTATGTCGCACAAATCTCACCATTCAGACTCTCACAAAGACGAATCTCACAATCCGCTTGATGACCTATTTCACCACTTGCAGCATAACGTCGATCACACAGTAAAACAGGTGAATGATTTAGCTAATCAAGCATCTAACACCGTCCAAGATATTAGTAAACAAGCTGTGGATGGTGTAAATGCTGTAGTTAGCGATCCGAATCAGGTAGTAAATCAAGCTGCGGAACAACTAAAGAAAGTGACGGATCAAGCAGTAGATCAAGTTAATCAATTATCTCAAAATCCTAGTAAATTGGTCGATATGGGGGCGGGTATGGCTGGAGGTATGGCAGGTGGGGCTGTAGGCGAGGTGATTGGCGGTGCGATCGGTGCAGTTGCAGGGCCAGTGGGCGTAGTTGTGGGTGCGGAAGCGGGGGGATTGCTGGGCCAAGTGATTGCGGCACAGCAGTCTAGTCATCTCTCCCACCAACTGTTAAATTCTCACGAGGAAGAAACTAACACTACTGAAGAATTTACCGACGCATTGCAAAAAAGAGGTGGCGAACAGGTAGGCGAAACGCTGGGGGAAACTGCTGGTGTTATTGTCGATCGAACTTTGCTGGCTGGGTTTGGTGGTGGTATGGGTAAGGCGATCGGTGGTAATTTAGGTAAGATTGCTGGACAGTTTGCGATCGAACATCAATCTACCCATCACCATCAAGATGCTACCCTACCCGCCGATCCTTCTACGAAAGTTGCGGATGTTGAGTGATATCATGTCCGATCGATCAGTCATAATATCTTTTTTCCCACACCCTGTAGAGACGTTGCATGCAACGTCTCTACATTATGATATATAACGTCTCTACATTATGATATATAACGTCTCTACATTATGATATATAACGTCTCTACAGGGTGGGTAATCGACTGGACATGATATCATTTAGGCTGGGTTTCACTGTTTAGCAGTAGACGAAAACTGTTAAGTTCAGCCATGAGAATTGCACCATTGCTGATGATGACGCTTAAGAGGGGATTGAGGCGAAATAGGACTCCGGCGATCGCAACTGTCACATTAGGAATTAAAATTATTGCAGCATTTTGCTCGATCAATTCTGCGGCTTCTTTGGCGATCGCAATTGCTCGAATAATACCCTGCAAATCATCTTCTAATAATACTATATCAGCAGTTTCTCGCGCAATTTCGATTCCACTAGCAAAGGAAATTGAAACATCTGCATGAGCTAAAGCAGCAGCATCATTAATACCATCTCCGACGAAAGCAACTTGTTTTCCTTGATGTTTTAATTGGGCGATCAATTCTACTTTTCGATCGGGTAATGTATCGGCATAAATTTGTGAGGTGGGAATTTTTAATAAATCTGCTGTTTCATTAGCGATCGCTTGACGATCGCCTGTGAGCATTCCAATCCAATAACCTTGTTTTTTTAGGGAAGCAACTACGTCAACTGCGTCGGTGCGAATGGTATCAGTATAAATGATTGCGCCTAATAATACTTTGTCTTGAGCAACATAAATTCTGGCAAAACGCTCGTTTGGGAAATCATTAATATGAGGTTGAAGAGGAGTTAGATCGATGTTTTCTTGCTGGAATAAGCGATCGCTACCCACAATAATTTCATGCTCTCCCATTCGTGCTACCATACCTAAACCTATGCGGTAATTTTGCACCTGACAAGGTTGAAATTCGATCTGTTGTTCAATAGCATAGTTGAGAATGGCTTGAGCGATCGGATGCGAGTTACCTTGTTCTGCTGAGGCGGCGATGCTCAAAACTTCTGTTTGTGAGATATTGGAAGTAGTGGTTCTAATGTCAATCAAAGACATTTTACCTTGAGTCAAGGTTCCCGTTTTATCAAAGACGATCGCATCAATCCGAGCTAACATTTCCAATGCTCGACCACTCCGAATATAAATTCCCTGACGGGCGGCATAAGTCAAAGCTGCTAAAACTGTAGAAGGGGTAGCAATGCGAATCCCATGACTAAAATCCAGGTGTAGTGGGGCCAGAGAGCGATCGGGATCGCGAGTCAGGGCGAAAAGTGCGCCACTTGCCATTAAACTGGGAACAACTGCGGCATCAGCAACTTTGCTAGCACGATCTTCTACACGGGTGTCGTAGATGGGAGCAGATTGCAAAAGTTCTACAATCAGTTCTAACTCAGTATTGGGAATCACTTTTGTGGTTAAAATCCCAATTTTTCCGGCGACAACTTGGGTTGCTGCTTGGACGTGATGCCCTTCCCAGCGGGAAACTAGTTGAGATTCTCCGGTTAATTTGTGTTCGTCAATCAAGGCGGAACCCTTGATGATTTTACCACTGATGGGAATCCATTCTCCGGCTGCGACAATGACGCGATCGCCTGAAACTAACTCTTTGAGTAAAATCTCTTGCTCAACTCCTTTCCTTTCTACCCGCACAGACTGATTGAGACTGTGCATCAAATCAGAAACTTGTTGTTCGCGGGCACGGGCTGTGGCATCTCGCAAAGCATCGCCAGTTTCAATTAAACTCAACATTAGGGCAGGAGCGACAAATTTCCCTTGTAAGACGTAGAATCCTAACCAAAGAGCGTCTAATACATCAGCATCTAAGTGTCCTTGCTGGGTGGTGCGTTGAATTATGCGATCGTAAAATGGTAACGCTGCTGCGATCAAAACTCCTCCGACGATTAGCACTTGCACGGGAAAGACTAACTCTTCCATTAACACAGCTAAACCTAAGCTGAGTATAGGTAATCCCAAGCGATCGAGCCAATTAATCTCTGATAGTTGCCCCACCTCGCTTTCTTCTACCAACAATGATTCTTTCTTAACTTCTAATCGATCGACTTCCTGAATCATGTTAATCACCTGCTCTTGGAGCGTAGCGAGTGACAGATGCAAGGGAAACTCAACTATTAAGCAACTGATCTTGAGGTTAAGCTGTACGCTGGAAACGCCTTGGATCGATCGCGCCAAAATCCTCAGTTTCTTGGCGTAGATTGGATCGGTGGCGATCCGGGGAATCCGAATTCTCAGACGACCTCCGGCTGCGTGTACGATCGAATATGCAACGGGAGAGGTAGACGCAGCTGATGCGTTTGTCGGAAGCTCTTCCTTTAGTGGAGTGGAACTATTGTTTCTCAGATCAAGCGTCAGGGATGAATAGGGCATAAACAGGTAGCTGAATTATGTTCGGGCTACTATGTATTTTTATTGCTGGTGATCAAAAAGTTATTAGTCTAAAGAGAGAAATTTATAGTGGAATGATGAACACTTGATTTATTACCAGTTTGTTACTTTTTCGTGATAAAGTTCCAAATCATCACAGTACCAAGAGTCAGATTTAATATTAGACAAGCATTTGTAATCCACCATTTTGAATTAACTGAGGCTACAAGCTAATGAGTAACACACAGTCTACGCCGACTAATCCTCAACCTAATGAAGATCCCAATACAGAACCTTACACAAATCCGCATCCTGCGCCAGTGCAAGATCCTAACCTCGATCCCTATAGCAATCCTGAATCTGAACCTGATACAGATCCTAATCTAGAACCCTATACAAATCCGCATCCTGAAGAACCAGTAATTGATCCTAATCTCGATCCCTACACCAATCCCGACGCTGAATAGGAATTTTCCCAAATTCCTCATAAATATAAGTAAAGTATAGGGATAGTATGCGAATTCTGCTGGTTGAAGATGACGCAAATTTAGCAAAGGCATTAGCTGCCGTTCTCAGTAAACATAATTACATCCTTGATGTTTCCACTGACGGTGAAATGGGTTGGGAAATAATTAACCTCATTTCTTATGATTTAGTATTGCTAGATGTAATGCTGCCGAAGTTGGATGGAATTAGTTTGTGTCGCCGCTTAAGAGAACACAATCTACAAGTTCCAGTAATGCTGATGACGGCACGGGATTCCATGACAGATAAATTGATCGGATTGGATAGTGGAGCAGATGATTACTTGGTAAAACCGTTTGATATCCAAGAGTTGCTGGCTAGAATTCGCGTTTTATCCCGTCGATTAACGGAACAATCAACTGCGATCCTTTTCTGCGGTAGTATCCGTCTCAATCCACAAATGCGGGAAATTAGTTGTCATGGGCAAGTTGTACCATTTAGCCGGAAAGAATATTTATTAATAGAGTTATTTGTGCGCCATCCTTGTCGTGTTTTTAGCCGAAGTGATATTGTCGATCATCTTTGGACATTGGATAAATTGCCAACTGAGGATACGGTAAAGTCCCATATTCGTCGGATTCGCAACAAGTTAAGGGAAGTGGGAGCAGAAGATTTAATTGAAACGCTTTATGGACATGGTTATCGAATTAATCCGAGTTTTTTAGATAATTCACTATCTAGTTCTTCTTTGTCTCAGGCGCAAAGTCAAGAATTAAATGAGTCGATCGCCAAAATTTGGCAAAATATCCAAGAGGGAGTGTTTAAACATCTAGAGGATCTAGAACAAACTGTGTCAAGTTTGCAATCTCGAATTTTCGATCGAAATCAACTACAAGTAGCACAAAAAAGTGCTCATCAGCTGGCGGGTACGGTGGCGACTTTTGGTTTTGAAGCTGCTTCTTATATTGCTAAGGCGATCGACGTTCTCTTACAAAATCAACCGCTGTCAATTAACATAGATTCCCTCTCCCAATTAGTGAGAACTTTACGCTTAGAATTAGAAAAGTCTCCTGGGGACTTTGCCAATCAAGAAACTCCTGCTGATTCGTTAGTTTCTTTGCCTGAGTTCCCTTTAACTGATAGTGGAGAGATTCGAGTTTTGGCGATCGATGATGATACTACAGTTTTGATTTTACTGAAACAAATTTTAGGAAATTTGGGAATCAAAGTTGCTACATTAGAAAATCCAACCCAAATTTGGCAAATTTTAGAAACTGTTGCACCAAATTTGTTAATTTTAGATATCAATATGCCTGAAATCAATGGATTGGAGCTATGTCAAACTGTGCGGAATAGAGAACAGTGGAGTTGGTTGCCAATTTTAATTCTTACCGTACAAAGCGATCGCCAAACTGTACAACAAGTATTTGCTAGTGGCGCAGATGATTATTTAACCAAACCAATTGTACCAGAAGAACTCTCAACTCAAGTTCTCAATCGAATTAGACGTAGCCAAAAACTTACCAAGATTTAAAGATTTTAAGATTTTCTATAATTTAATTCCATTATTCAATGTTAGCCTGAACAACAAGTATAACCTTTTTGGAGAAATATAAATGTCAACTCACTCAAACTCGATACCTAATACAAACACTAGAGAACACTTTGCCAACCAAATGCGTTTAGTAAGCTGGATTGGTTTTGGTGGTGAACTCACTTTGAGCATAGTTAGTTTAATCATTATATTGGTAGCAATTCTCGATCCTAACTTTAACATTAATCTTAAATCGGGATTAGGATTAATTTCTATTAGTTCAGGATTAATTGTATTAGGAATTAGCATCTACTGGCTTTTCCATTATATTCAGATTGCCGAAAAATTACTTTCTCCTAATTCGAGCGATCATTGCAGTGCAGATGAAGTTCGTAATATCTTACATACAGGAGTTACAATTCATTTTATTGGGCTTTTGCTTACTATACTGACAGCACAAATTATTACCGCTACTTTGGTACTCAAAGCAATCACTATACCCAGTGGAGGAGCAATTTATCAAACTAATCAATTGATTGAACCATTAGATATATTTGTGGTGCAATCGAGCATTTTAATGATTACCGCTGAAAGTCTTGGACTCTTCATTACTTTTTGGTTGCTAAAACAAATTCATTTGACAAAAAAAGGCTAATTGCCAAACAATAAACAGGGAACAGGAGAAAGATTGATTCCCTATTCCCTTTCCTTGGTATTTTCAATAGAACTTAAATAAAAAAATTGTTACTTGTCAAACTACTTGCCTGAGTATCGAGTAACACTGCAATATCCTGACCTAAAACACGAACAATCGTGTCTGCGCCTGTTTGTCTAAATGACAAGTTTCTGAAGTTTAAATCTGTTATCGAGAACCAATAAATGTAAGGGTAATTCATGAATTATCCTTACATTTATTGGTTCTGCATAAGTTTAGTCTCCAGATGAAAGCATTGGGGGACTAAAGTCCTTACTACAACCAACTAATCAACTGGGCTTGATATAGGTAGGTGTAAATAAATAAAGTGATAATAGTTAACTAAGAATGAAGTGGGCAGGAGAACCGCGCCTTAGTTGTCGCTTTATTTATATGTACCTACTTAAGTCCTGGGCTCTCCCGTATTTATGGTGATAACAAAATCTTATTTAACTGTAGGGTGTGTTAGGCACGGATAACAAATTCAGCATTTCAACCAATAATTAAATTCCCGTGCCTAACGCACCGTTTTCAAAGTTTGTAACACCTATG